>JASFHC010000022.1:0-15605 GCA_050123435.1 Desulfobacterales bacterium | reverse complement strand
TATTTTTTCGTCATATTTATTTTCTCGGATGAGCTGGGAAAGTGACTAAAGTGAGCTAAAGTTTGAAGTGCCTAAAGTTAAGGTGCTGCTTCGCTCCATGTATTTAATAGATATTGGCAGATTTCCATAACTTTAGGCACTTTAGATCACTTCACATTTTTTTAAGTTGTAAAACTTCTTGTCGCAAAAATACAAGATTCAAAGTTATGCTTCCAACGTATTCAGTACTTTGTTTGCGGAATCGGTAACCACAGTTCCGGGACCGAACACGCCCTTGGCTCCGGCCTGATACAGAAAATCGTAATCCGCCGGCGGAATCACGCCTCCCACAACAACATTGATATCCTGGCCGCCTTTTTCTTTAAGAGCTTCAATAAGTTGCGGAACCAGGGCCTTATGCCCGGCCGCCAGACTCGATACACCTACAACATGCACGTCGTTCTCCAAAGCCATCTGGGCAGCTTCTTCAGGTGTCTGGAACATGGGGCCGATGTCTACGTCAAATCCGAGGTCTGCAAAGGCGGTTGCGATCACCTTAATCCCCCGGTCATGACCGTCCTGGCCCATTTTTGTCACCAATATTCTCGGTCTTCGCCCCTGCTTTTCCTGGAATTCATCGGTTCTTTTGCGAACGGCCCTAAATATTTCGCTGTCGGCATATTCTTCAGCATATGCTCCGGATATACACTGGGTTGTGGCCACATAACGGTTAAAAACCTTTTCCATGGCGTCTGAAATTTCTCCAACTGTGGCTCGTGCTCGAACTGCCGGAAGGCAGGCTTCCAGCAGGTTTCCACCGGAATCGCAGGCGTTGGTTATGGCTTCCAGAGTCCTCCGAACTTCATCATTGTCCCGCTTTAATTTGATCTCTTTTAATCTTGCGATTTGTTCATCACGCACAGCCTCGGAAACTTCAAGAAGACCTTCCAGGGGTTCCTCTTCAATCTGATACTTGTTGACACCCACAATGACGTCCTTGCCTTGGTCAATACGGGCCTGTTTTCTGGCGGCTGATTCTTCGATCCGCATCTTGGGCATGCCGGTTTCAATGGCTTTAGCCATTCCGCCGAGTTCTTCAATCTCATCCATGATCTTTCTGGCCTCATTGATGATGCCACCAGTCAGCGCTTCAACATAGTAAGATCCTCCCAAAGGATCAACCACATGGCAGACCTGGGATTCTTCCTGTACAATAATTTGAGTGTTTCTGGCAATCCGGGAGGAAAGAGCCGTGGGAAGGCTTACCGCCTCATCAAAAGAGTTGGTATGCAAAGACTGAGTTCCGCCCAAAACTGCAGACAGACATTCGAGGGTGGTTCGAATGATGTTGTTATAAGGGTCCTGCTCGGTCAGGCTCCAGCCCGATGTCTGAACATGGGTTCGTAACATCGTAGATTTTGGATTTTTGGGGTTGAATTGGTTGATGATTTCATGCCACAGAAAACGGGCGGCTCTTAACATGGCAATTTCCATGAAGAAGTTCATTCCGACCCCAAAGAAAAATGAAAGACGCGGCGCAAACTTATCGATATCCAGTCCGGCTGCAAGAGCGGCCCTGACATATTCCAGCCCGTCCGCTAGTGTGAATGCGGCTTGTAGAACAGAGTTGGCGCCAGCTTCCATCATATGATACCCGCTGATACTCACTGTATTATACTTAGGCATGTTTTTGGAACAAAATCCGATGATATCGGATACGATCCTCATGGAAGGTTCCGGAGGATAGATATACGTGTTTCGGGTCAGATATTCTTTTAAAATATCATTCTGAATGGTGCCTCCCAGTTGTTCATGCTTAACACCCTGTTCTTCGGCTGCAACGATGTAAGCAGCCATAACCGGCAAAACCGCTCCGTTCATGGTCATGGAAACCGTCATCTTTTCCAAGGGGATCTGATCGAAAAGGATTTTCATATCCTCAACAGAATCTACCGCAACACCGGCTTTTCCAATATCGCCCACCACCCTGGGATGATCCGAGTCGTACCCCCTGTGGGTTGCAAGATCAAAAGCCACCGAAAGTCCGGTCTGACCGGCAGCCACGTTCTTCCTATAAAATTCATTGGACTCCTTGGCCGTGGCAAAACCAGCGTACTGGCGGATGGTCCAGGGCCTCCCGGCATACATGGTGGCCATGGGACCCCGAACATAGGGTGCGAAACCTGGCAGAGTGTTCACGTGCTCCAACCCCTCAAGGTCCTCCGCGGTGTACAGAGGTTTTACCAATATGCCTTCATCCGTCTGCCAGTTGAGAGACTCAAGCGGTCTTCCTCTCAATTGTTTGGTGGCAAGCTCTGTCCATTCTTGTACATCAGGATTTTTAGACATGGCATCCTCCTTTGGATCGTTAAATTATCTTTCACAAAGCTCAACCAGAATGCCGTTCGTGGCTTTGGGGTGCAAAAAAGCGATTTTTGCGCCACCGGCGCCCATTCTGGGTTTTTCGTCAATCAGCCGTATTCCTTTTTCCTTTAATTCTGCCAGAGCCTCTTCAACATTTTCCACTCGAAACGCAACGTGATGGATCCCCTGGCCCTTTTTTTCCAGGAATTTAGCAATGGGTCCGTCTGGAGCGGTGGATTCAAGAAGCTCCACTTCACTTTCTCCCACCGGGAAAAAAGCAGTAGTCACTTTTTGCTCTTCGACGGTTTCAGAGCCTTCAAATTCAAGACCGAGTGCATCTGTCCAAAAATTCTTACCGTCTTCGATACTGTTTACGGCTATTCCGAGATGGTCTATTTTTAATATTTTCATAAAAACCTCCTTTTATAATTGATGATTGAAAATTAAATAGTTGGTAACAGTTCAGTTTTTTGGAACAAATCAATTTCCAAATTTTTCCATGACCCGTTTAAATCCGGGCATGGCATTTATTATGGTTTCATCGGCTACGCAGAAGGCGATTCTGAAATGACCGGGTCCGCCGAAACCGCTGCCCGGGACAGTAAGTATCAATTCATCCTGAAGCGCCCGTACGAATGTTACATCATCCGGGATCGGCGTTCGCGGGAAAAGATAAAACGCACCTGCCGGTCTGAAGAAATCGTAGCCACAATCCTCCAGCCCCTTACACAGGAGTTCTCTTTTCCGAGCATACGCTGAGATATCCACACTCGCCCCTTGAACTGATGCCACAACCCGCTGCATCAGAGCCGGAGCATTCACATACCCCAGAATCCTGTTGGCCAGTGCCATGCCGCCGATAAGCTCTTTTTTATAAGAAGCTTTGGGATTAACCGCCAAATGACCGATACGTTCACCGGGAATGGAAATATCCTTTGAATATGAAGTGGCAATGATGCTTTCAGTATAGCTTTGAAAGATGCTGGGAACTTCTTGTCCGTCGTAGACGATCTTGCGATAGGGTTCGTCTGAGATAAGATACAGAGTCCTGTCTAGTTCTTTTCCCTTTTTAGTTAATAGAGTTCCGAGTTCGTTAAGACTTTGTTTTGAATATACCTGGCCCGTAGGGTTGTTCGGGGAATTGATTAGAACGGCCCGGGTCTTTTGAGTTATCGCAGCGGAAACAGAATCAATGTCCAGATTAAAATCCGGTTTTGTGGATACGGTTTTAAGGCTTCCGCCATGGTTGTCCACATAATATCTATATTCAACGAAAAAAGGAGCCGGAGTAATCACCTCTTCACCGGGATCGAGGATTGCTTTAAGGATAACGTTCAAAGCTCCGGATGCTCCGCAGGTCATGACCACCTCATTTTCGGTAACCTGCATCTTCTGTTCGTTGCAAAGATAATCAGCCACAGACTTACGAACATCCGGATATCCAGTATTGGGCATATACCCATGAACCCCTGGATCCGACGACGCTGCGGCATCCTTGAGTGCCTCCCGGAATTTTTCCGGAGGTTCCAGATTGGGGTTTCCCAGACTGAAGTCATATACGTTCTCAGCGCCATGCTCAGCCTTAAGGCGGGCGCCCTCTTCAAACATTTTGCGTATCCAGGAGGATCCGGATATAATGGTTTGGATATGCTTTGCTATGGTCATTTGACACCCTTAATTTGACACAAAAAAGTGATCAAAAAATATATATTTATTAAGGTATAGCTTGCAAGTTCTTTCTGTAAAAATTTACAGCAAAGGTTAAAATATAGCTTTATCTTGCAGTCGTTTTAGTCTGCCCGTTCAACCGACTTTACCTCCGGGATCTCCTTTTTTAGAAATCTTTCAATTCCGTTCTTAAGGGTTATCTGCGACATGGGACATCCAGCACATGCTCCCTGCAACCTGACTGTGACTACGCCGTCTACTACATCGACGAGCTCCACATCACCGCCATCCGCCTGAAGCATAGGCCTGATTTTGTCTATTACCGCCTGAATTTTTTCTTTCATGATTCCCCCTTTTTTTATCTGCCTTCAGAAAAAGTTTTTCTAAACTCATCAAATTTGTTCTGGCATATAGCCGTTCGCATATGTTCCATCAGTCTCATATAAAAATAAATATTATGAATCGTATTTAAACGATAAGCAAGCAATTCTTTTGCCATGTAAAGGTGTCGAAGGTAGGCTCTGGAATAATTTTGGCATGTGTAACAAGTACATCCAGGTTCAATGGGTTTGGTATCATCTTTGAAACGTGCATTGCAAATATTTATGGCCCCTTTTTTTGTAAACATCTGGCCGTTTCGAGCGTTCCTTGTGGGAATGACGCAATCAAACATATCCGCTCCTAAAGCCACAAGCTCTATAAGATCTTCTGGGGTTCCGGTACCCATGACATATTTAGGCTTATTATCCGGAAGTATGGGCAGTGTAAAATCCGCAATTTCAAGCATGAGATGCTTTGGTTCACCCACGCTGAGCCCTCCGATAGCATAACCGTTGAAAGGGATTTCAGATAAATTCTCTGCCGAATGTTTTCTGAGATCCTTAAACATACCCCCCTGAACGATACCGAAAAGGGAAGGGGGCTTTGAGACGGCCGGATCTAAAGAAGCAATGCCTTCTTGCAAAGCAATATGACATCTTTTTGCCCATCGGGAGGTCAGCCTAAGTGCGTCTTGAGCATGTTCACGGCTTACAGGGTATTTGATGCAGTCGTCAAGGCACATGATGATGTCCGATCCCAGACAAAGCTGTATTTCAATGGACTTCTCAGGCGTAAGTAAATGACCTGATCCATCAATATGGGACTGAAAAAAAGCGCCTTCATCCGTAATCTTTCCAAGTTTGGCGAGGGAAAAGACCTGAAAGCCGCCGCTATCCGTTAAAATAGGCCGATCCCAGTGTATAAAATTATGGAGACCGGAGAAACGGCGGATGACATCACATCCGGGTCTGAGGTACAGATGATAGGTGTTCCCCAGAACAATTTGGGTCCCGCACCCAATAAGCTCCTCAGATGACAGGGATTTTACCGTGCCAAGCGTTCCCACCGGCATAAAAACAGGGGTCTTTACCTCACCGTGAGTTGTCTGTAGGACTCCGGCCCTTGCCCGTGTGGTGTCAGATGTTGCAACTATTTTGAAATTGGACATGTAATTTAAAGATCGTTTTAGGTTTTAAGCAATAAACATGGAATCCCCATAACTGAACAGCCTGTATTGTTTATCCATGGCCGTTTGATATGCATTCAATATTTTCTCTCGACCTGCAAAAGCCGCGACAAGCATTAAAAGAGTCGATTTGGGTAGATGGAAATTCGTAATCATTGCATTTACCACCTTAAACCTGTAACCGGGATATATGAAAAGGTCGCAGCTTCCGCCGCCGTGAGCCACGTCCCCTCCGTCATCCGAAGCATACTCCAGTGCCCGTACACAGGTGGTACCCACGGCAATGATGCGCCGGCCTTCTGTTTTGGCGCGATTTATAACGTTGGCAGTGTTTTTGGAAATAGAGTACCACTCAGAATGGATTTTGTGATCTCTTATATCCGACACCCTGACCGGTAAAAACGTACCGTACCCCACGTGCAGGGTAATTGTAACGATCCTGACCCCTTTTTTTGCTAATTTTTTAAGGAGCTTTTTTGAAAAATGGAGTCCCGCCGTGGGTGAAGCGACCGCCCCTTTTTGTGAAGCATAAACGGTTTGGTAAGAGGTCCTGTCGTTCTTGCTATCGTTTCGTTTAATATATGGGGGCAACGGAACATGTCCTATCCTGTCAAGGAGACGTTCGAAATTGTTTTTACATAAAAATTTTACCGTGTAAATTCCCTCTTGACCATCGACAACCTGGGCTTGCAATCCTTGGGCAAATAATAACGGCGTACCGTTTTTCGGTCTTTTTGAGGCTTTAATCAGGCATCTTAAAACAAGTTCGCTGCCCCCGGAATTTTCACGTCCGCCGGGATAATCAAGGATAAAAACCTCCACCTTGCCTCCGGTATTCTTTTTTCCGAAAAGTCGTGCCGGAATCACCTGAGTGTCGTTTAAAACCAGTAAATCCGTTGGCAAAAGGAGATCATAAATTTCATAAAATTTATGGTGGGACAGTTTGCCGGTTTCTTTATGCAGAAATAGAAGTTTTGAACGGTCCCGTTGATCTGCTGGTTTCTGGGCAATCAGGCCATCGGGCAGATCATAGTTGTAATCGTTCAATAAAAACATGAGGGCTATCTTTTTCCCAGATATACGAGCAAAATTCCCGCGAGCATAAGTACAAGACCGAATTTTTGCAAAGACTTATCCGGCAGTTCAAGGACTTTTTCTAAAACCAACTTCATCTTTGCCGGAAATCCAAAATACGGAAGACCTTCCACGACCATTACCATTCCGATTACACACAGGAAAAATTTCATTACTTACCTCTATCGTTAAATAGGACGCCCCAGTACCATCTGCCAGAGCTACGGGGCAAGCAGATTTTCGCATAGATTCACAGATAAAAGTATCATTTTAAATAGTGTATCAAATCGTTTTATTGTCAATACATTTTTTACAGGCATATGGGTTTATAGTAAAGTTAAATATGGGTTGACTAATTTTTTGCTTTGGTTCAAAATTTCATACTTTTATTATGTGTTACCACAGAACATCAAAAAAGCCGTCAAGACATAAGGATTTAAAATGACATATGAACCTGTAATCGGGCTTGAAGTTCACGCTCAGCTCAAGACGAAAACAAAGATTTTTTGCAGTTGCTCAACATCCTTCGGGGCACCGCCCAATACCCACACCTGTCCGGTTTGCCTGGGTATGCCCGGCGTGTTGCCGGTTCTCAATAAAAAGGTGGTTGAGTATGCCCTGTGCATGGGCCTTGCAACAAACTGTATGATCAATCGGGAAAGCAGATTTGCCCGCAAAAACTATTTTTATCCCGACCTCCCCAAAGGATACCAGATTTCCCAGTATGAATTGCCCATTGCCGAAAATGGATTTATTAAGATAGAAATAAACGGCAAGCAAAAAAAAATCGGTATTACAAGAATACACATGGAAGAAGACGCAGGCAAGCTGTCCCATGATCCTGACCGCCCGTTGAGCAAGGTGGATTTCAATCGTACCGGTGTCCCTCTGATCGAAATTGTAAGTGAGCCGGACATACGGACACCTGAAGAAGCCGGGGCTTATCTTCGGCATCTCAGATCCATTGTCCGCTATCTCGGAATCAGTGACGGCAACATGGAAGAAGGAAGTTTCCGCTGTGATGCCAATATATCCATTCGGCCAAAAGGATCCAAGACTTTTGGGACCCGTACGGAAATAAAAAACTTAAACTCTTTCAAGCATGTTGAAAGTGCACTATATTTTGAGATCAACCGACAAAAAGAAATTTTAGACGACGGCGGCCAGGTTATTCAAGAGACCCGGCTGTGGGACCCGGTTCAAAGCAAATCCATATCCATGCGGGGTAAAGAAGAGGCCCACGACTACCGCTATTTTCCGGACCCCGACCTTTTACCGCTGGTTATAGACGATGGCTGGATCGATTCGGTCAGAAAAAAACTTCCCGAACTTCCTGATGAAAAAAAGAAGCGCTTTATGGATGAATACGGTCTTCCTTCATATGATTCCGGTTTTCTGACATCGAGCCACGAACTTGCAGACTATTTCGAGGAATGCGTTGTACAATTTCCCAATCCCAAGCCGGTCAGCAATTGGATCATGGGCTCATTGCTGGGCCTTTTAAACGTTCTGGGCAAGCCAATAACCGAGTCGCCGATTTCCCCCGGTAATCTCGCCCAACTTCTTAAACTGATTGAAGATAATATTATCAGCGGTAAAATTGCAAAGACCGTATTTGATGACATGGCTCAAACCGGCAGAGCGCCCAAAGAAATCGTAAAAGAAAAAGGATTGGTGCAGGTTACGGACGAATCCGCCATCAAAGCGGTGGTCGTAAAGGTTCTTGAAGGGTGTTCAAAAGAAGTGGAAGACTACAAAAATGGCAAAACAAAGCTTTTTGGCTTCTTTGTGGGCCAGGTCATGAAAGAGACAAAAGGCAAGGCCAATCCGAAAATTGTAAACGAAATATTAAAAGATCTTATTAGTAAAAAATGAACGTCCAACATCGAACGTCCAACGTTGAACATCGAATAATGATGTCGCTACGCTCCTTAATTTATTCTAACATCGAATGAAAAACAAACGTCCAATACCAAGCTATTTCTTTTTCCTCAATTAAAGTTCGCTGTTCAAGATTGGTTTTTTCATTGAACATTCGATGTTGGACGTTCGATGTTCGATGTTCATCTTTTAATATGTTCGATGTTCATCTTTTGAATATTAGGCCGGTTTTTCTAATTTCACGGCACAAAGTTTAAGCTCAGGGGTCTTGGCCATGGGGTCGAGACAATCGATGGTCAGCTCGTTGACCGCTATATTCTCGGAATGAAGGGTCGTGAAAACCGTTCCCTCCTGAACCCGATCGGTTACCTTGGTATGAATCTTCATTGAACCCCTTCGAGAACGCACGTAGATTTCTTCTCCGTCTTTTACTTGGACTCGATCTGCGTCTGATGGATGGATTTCCAGCAGGTCTTCAGGAGACAGATTGAAAAGCGCGAGAGAGTTACGCGTATAGGAGCCCGTATGAAGATGGTAAAGATCTTTTCCCGTTGTTAAAATAAAAGGATACTCTTTGTCCGGCGATTCCGCGGGAGGCTGGTAATCCGCCGGAAAAAACATGCCTTTACCGCTTGGAGTGTTGAAGGCCTCAGCCCAAAGATAACGGGTTCCGGGATGGTTTTTTTGAGGACACGGCCAGCGAAGGCCTCCTTTCCCTAATCGGCGGTAGGAAATCCCCGCGTAAGGTGGCGTCAGTGAAGCGATTTCCTCCATAATATCTTTGGGATGTTTGTAGGACATTTTGTAGCCCATCTTTTGGCTTAACTCACAGATAATCTTCCAATCGGGTTTGCTTTCTCCTATAGGGTCGAAAGCTTTGCGCACTCTTTGGATGAAACGGGCCGTATTGGTGAACGTGCCATCTTTTTCGGCAAAAGAACAAGCCGGGAGAACCACATGGGCGATCTTGGCGGTCTCCGTCAAAAACATATCTTGAACCACCATAAAGTCCAGACTTTCCAGGACATTTTGAATACGAGAAATATTGGGGCCGCTCCGCATGGGGTTTCCGCCTATCACGTAAAGCCCTTTGATTGCATTTTTATCGAGGATCATGCTTGCCTCGGTAATTCCCGGTTTTGGTGAGAGATTTACCCCCCACGCCTTCTCGAATTTCTCCTGAACAGCCGGATTGGAGACCGGTTGACCGCCGGGATATATAGGGGGCAAACACCCCATGTCGCCGGAACCCTGGCCGTTGTTTTGCTTTGCGATGGTGTTAAGGCCGGTTCCCGGTTTTCCGATGTTACCGGTGGCAAGCGCCAGGTTGCAGAGCCCTCCCACGTTGTCCGTTCCATGTATGTGCTGGGTGATCCCCATGCCATAAAGGATGGCCCCCTTATGGGCTTTTCCGTAAAGCCGTGCCGCCTCTATGATTTTGGCCTCGGGAACTCCTGAAATTTCTTCCACCCTAGCCGGGGTATATTTGGAGACGGTGTCTTTTAATTTCTCAAATCCTTCGGTCCTGTTCTCTATGAATTCACTATCGTAGAGACCTTCATTGAGTATCACATGGAGCATGCCGTTTATCCAGACAATATCTGTGCCAATACGAGGGCTGAGCCAGACGTCTGCGAATTCCGCGGTTTCTGTTCTTCGCGGGTCAATGATAATGAGCTTGAGATTTCCGGACATGACCTGTTTTTTCATGGCGCCGGCAAAAACGGGATACATTTCCGAAAGGTTCAAACCGGCAACCAGAAATACGTCGGCGTCCTCGACAAGACTCATAGAATTTGTCATGGCCCCGCCTCCGAAAGCCCGGGTGAGGGCTACTGCACTGGGGGTATGGCAAAGCCGGGTACAAAAATCGATATTGTTCGTGCCAAAACAGGTGCGTATAAATTTTTGGAAGAGGTAGCATTCTTCGTTTGTCGATTTTGAAGAAGCGATTCCTGCCAGGGCATCGGGACCGTGGGTATTTTTTATTTCCTGAAATTTGCTTGCCACGAGAGTTAGCGCCTCGTCCCATTCCGCTTCTTCGAATTTTCCGTTTTTCTTGATCAGCGGTTTTTTCAGACGCTCCGGACTTTGGACGAAATCCAGACCGAATCTTCCCTTGACGCAAAGGTTCCCTTTGTTTTCGGTGTTCTCTTCCTCCACCCCGTAGACTTTGACAACTTTTTTATCTTTGGTCCACAGCTCCATCTGACAGCCTCCACCGCAGTGAGGGCAGGTGGTTCTGACTTTATTAAACTCCCAGTTTCTTCCCTCAAAGCGAGCATGCTTTTCCGTCAGTGCTCCTGTGGGGCAGGCCTGTAAACAAGCTCCGCAGGAAGCGCACTCCGTGAGGCCAAGAGGTTCGTTAAGCCCGGCGCCAAGAGCCAGTGCCGGACCGCGATCGGTAAATCCCAAAATATTTTTACAGGCTATTTCCCGACAGGCCCGAACGCATCTGCCGCAAAGGATGCATTTGTTTGGATCTCTGACAATAACTTCGCTGGAGTCGTCTAGAGGCTTTATTTCTTTATTGATGGGGAAACGGACCTGGTCGATCCCGAATTCGTAAACCAAATTTTGCAGTTCGCATCTCCCGTTGCTTTCACAGGTAAGACAGTTGTGCTCGTGCTCGGATAAAAGCATTTCCAGGTTCAAGCGCCGGAGGTCGTTGATCTCCTCATCATGAGTAATCACTTGCATTCCCTTGGTTATCTTTGTACTACAGGCCGGTACCAGGCCTCGCATTCCCGACACTTTCACGAGACAGAGACGGCACACCCCGACAGGGCTCAGACCCTTTTTGTGACACAAATGCGGTATATGGATGCCGTTGTTTTCACAGACATCCAGCAAATTGGAACCCTCCGCAGCTTCAAAATCCTTGCCGTTGATATTGATATAAACCATCTCATTTACCTCCCTGCGTCACAGCGAAGACATCGTCCCGCCTCTTCCATGGCTTCTTGTTTTGAGTACGTTTTGAGGGTTTCCTCAAAAGTGCTGGTCCTTATGCTCACGTCTGCTTCTTTTAATCGCATTCTGGGTTTTTCTTCATATTCTTCTTCCTCGGGTGCAAAGGGGATATGGTATTTTTCCGGATCAACCCGGGTTGGAATCCTTTGCAGCGATTCACCATCCAGATATCGTCTGATGGAGCAGGCCGCTTTTTGACCGTGGGCCATGGCGTCTACCACGGTCAACGGCCCGGTGACGGCATCCCCGCCACCAAAAACTCCTTCCCTGTCCGTGGCCAGACTCAGGGCATCCACGTCAAGCTTTCCGCCTCGTGTCGTTCGAACACTTAAAAATTCGGTTTCCGGAAATTGTCCGATGGACTCGATAAAGCTGTCCGCTTGGATGATGTATTCGGAATCCTTAAGATCACAAGGAATCCTCCTGCAGCTCGCGTCGAATTCCTCTAGTTCCATACGTCGACATTTGATCTTCTCTACACGGCCGTTCCCGATAATCTCCACAGGAACGCTGAGACAGTCTATGTGCACCCCTTCCTTCTCAGCGGCTTCAATATCTTCCGGGATGGCCGGCATATCCTGCTTTTCTCTGCGATAGAGAATCGTCACTTCCGCCCCCAAGCGTCTGGCCACACGCGCACAATCCACCGCGCTGTTGCCTCCGCCCACAACGATGACCTTTTTCCCCAGATTAACGCTTTGGCCCGAATTGAGATCTTTCAGAAAATCCGTTCCCCAGAACACACCTTCGAGCTTCTCTCCCGGGATGTTCATTCTTCTCTCACCATGCGCACCCATGGCCAAGAATATGGCCTTGTAGTCTTGGGCAAATAAATCGTCGATGTTTTGAATTCTGCTGTTCAACCGTATTTCCACGCCCATCTTTTTTATTTGTTCGATATCATACTCAAGTAATTTTTTGGGCAACCGGTATTCCGGGATCCCCACGGCAAGCATCCCCCCCGCAACCGGAAGGGTCTCAAAAATAGTAACCCCGAAACCTTCTATACTGAGATCATAAGCGGCGGCAAGTCCTGCGGGACCCGATCCCACGATGGCTATTTTCTCTTTTCTTTCTGCTCGTTTGGGCGGACGGTACTCGAAGTTGTTTTCATAAGCGAAATCTGCGACCCATCTTTTGACCTCGCGAATGGCTAAAGGTTCATCGAGCTTTCGCCGGTCGCATTTCTCTTCGCAAGGGTGGTGGCAGACTCTTCCGAGGACCAGAGGCAGGGGGTTGGTTTGCTTGATGACCTTGTAAGCCTCCTCAAGCTTGCCTTCTCTCGCAAGGGCCATATAGGCAGGAATATCCTGTTTTATGGGGCAAGCATTCCGGCATGTGGTCTTGAACAAGGCGGCGCATACCCCGGCCGGACATCTTTTTTCAATGATGTGAGCTTCATATTCTTCTCTGAAATGGCGTATTGTGCTGAGCGTCGGGCTGGCTGCGGTTTGACCCAGAGCGCAAAGAGAGGTTTTCTGCATGCAGGTTGCAATGTCTTTGAGTGTCTCTAAATCTTTGATTTCACCGTTTCCCTCTGTGATCCGATCCAGGATATGGGTCATCAATGGAAGGCCCCGCCGGCAAGGAATGCATTGCCCGCAAGATTCGTCTGCATCAAATTCCAGAAAGAATCTCGCCGTATCCACCATGCAGGCATCTTCATCCAGAACCACCATGGCGCCGGATCCCATGATACAGCCGATGTCCTGGAGGGATTCGTAGTCGATGGGAATGTTGAGATGTTCGGCAGGGACGCATCCGCCGGAGGGACCGCCGAGCTGTACGGCTTTGAATTTTTTTCCGCCGACTATCCCGCCGCCCAGGTCGAATACAACTTCCCCTAATGAAATTCCCATGGGAACTTCGATCAGGCCGCTTCGAATAATTTGGCCGGTCAGGGAGAAAACCTTGGTTCCTTTTGTGGTTTCAGAGCCGATGGAACTCCACCACTCGGCGCCTTTGCACAAAATCAGCGGCAGGTTAGAGAGCGTCCCCACATTGTTTATCACCGTGGGCTTGCCAAAAAGTCCTTCTGTTGCAGGAAATGGAGGTCTGGGCCTGGGATTGCCTCTTTTTTGCTCCAAAGATGCCAGAAGGGCTGTCTCTTCACCGCAGACAAAAGCACCGGAACCCAGGAAAAGTTCGATGTCAAAATCGAAAGAGGTTCCCAGAATTCCTTTTCCCAACAGACCGTACGCTTTGGCCTGGGCAATGGACGCATTGAGTATTTCTACGGCCAGGGGATACTCCGCTCTCACGTAAATGTAGCCTTTGTTCGCACCAATGGCGTATCCTCCGATTGCCATACCTTCTAATACCGCATGGGGATTTCCCTCCAGTTCGGCCCTGTTCATGTAAGCGCCCGGGTCCCCTTCATCCGCGTTGCAAACCATGTATTTTTGATTCGATTCCGTGTTGTATGCAAAATTCCATTTTACGCCCGTAGGAAAACCGGCGCCGCCTCTTCCTCTTAACCCCGAACGTTTGATTTCTTCGATTACGTCTGTCTGTTTCATTTCTAATGCCTTGGAAAGTCCCTGATATCCATTATAAAAAATGTAGTCTTCAATCTTGAAGGGATTGATTTTTCCGAGTAATTCAGTGATCCTTTTTTCCTGGCGGCTGAAGAACGGCGTATTCATATCCACCATGTATTCCTGAACCACTTTCCCTTTCATCAGATGGGTTTCCACAATCTGTTTCACTTTTTCGGCGGTGAGGTATCCATAGAGGGTGTAAATGCCCTCGTGGTCCGTTACGCTCATGTAAGGTTCGAGATAGCAGCACCCCATACACGAGTGTTCCAGGACGGCAACATCCGTGAGATTTTTTGCATGTAATTCTTTTTTGAGAGCTTCCAAAACTTCCTGTGCTCCGGAGGCAAAGCCACAGGTGCCCTGGTAGACGATTACCTGTGTTTTTTTGGAGAGTTCGGATTTCTCTTTTTTGATTTTTTCCTTAAGGGCCGAAAGGTCATTGGGGGATTTAATTGTCATAATAGCACCTTTATTTTTGACGGTTTCGTAAAAAGCCCAACTTCTGCGTTGTGCTGCATTTCGCAATCATTCAACGTACGACAAGTACGCCTCATGATTGCAAAATTTGCACGCCTTGAATTTGAACTTTTTACGAAACCGTCTAAATCAGACTTTTTACGAGTTCTTTATTTTTATTTCACCCTGAAAAACCTGGTCCTTTGGGCCAAAGTCAGGGTTTTCGGATCTGCCTGAACAATCACTGAGAGAGATTGAAGTGAACTAAAGTTTAAAATGAGCTAAAGTTAAGGAATTCTATCAATTATATAAAATCAGTGGAGCGAAGCGACACCATAACTTTAGGCACTTTAGATCAATTTAGACACTTTCAACTTTTATGGCTTCAACGAAAACAGCTCCTTTCAGAGACAAAATAAATTCTGGTCTTTTAAGCCAGAATCCTTTATTTATATTCCCTAAGGACAGTTTTAACTTCCTCGGGTTTCATCCTTCCATAGACTCTATCGTTGACCGTCATAACCGGTCCAATGGCGCAGCATCCCACACATCTTACGATATCCAGAGAAAATCTTCTGTCGCTGGTGGTCTGACCGGGTTCGAGTTCATATCGGGAAGTGATCTCCTTCAAAATATTCCTGGAACCTTTGACGTAGCAGGCCGTGCCAAGACATACCGTCACCCGGTGCCTGCCCGGAGGATACAATCGGAAGAAATTATAGAAACTCAGTATGCCATAAATTTGGCTCATCGGCGTATTCATTTTCCTGGAAATGAGTCTCTGGGCGCTTTCCGGTACATATCCGAGTTCCGATTGTATTTCCTGAAGAAGTTTTACCAAATGGTTGGGATCGTGTTCTCTGTTTTCGA
The DNA here is from genome assembly GCA_050123435.1 of Desulfobacterales bacterium. Taxonomy (GTDB): domain Bacteria; phylum Desulfobacterota; class Desulfobacteria; order Desulfobacterales; family UBA11574; genus S5133MH16. Next base: position 293 of record JASFHC010000022.1, on the reverse strand, counting down.
TAATTTCAAGGGCTTTTGATGCTTCATCTTCCGGTGGGGTGGCAACCTGTTGCATGGAATTCTCCTTCATTTCTTTAATGTTATTCGGTTTAATAGTCAGCAATAATTATGCCAAATCAGATTGAATGCGGGCTACTTGTTACCGGTTACCGGTAGATAAGAAAAACCGTGTGGGAATAAAATTCGAGTTTAAAATTTTTGTTGTTATCCAGCCGTAAATTTGTTTAATATTTGAACGTTAAAACTGTTTAGTATTTGAACAGTTGGCATATATTGAACACCAATTAAACAAG
>JASFHC010000021.1:0-15977 GCA_050123435.1 Desulfobacterales bacterium | reverse complement strand
ATGGTACCCATCTCATCTTTTGGGGAAAGCTTGGTTCGCAAACCGGCAGTTCCGAACCCTTTGCCAAAATCTTCGGGTTTAACCACCATTACCGGCTTCTGGTTTTCCGAGACCCCGGCAAATGCCCTGGCCTTTTGTTCGGGTGTTGAGGCCACCCATTTTGCCCCTTCATTTAAAAGTGCAATATTCGATTCAACAATCTCGCGGCCCTTTTTATGCCCAAGTTTTTGCTCAAGTATGTTTTGAAACCTGTTTCCGAATTCATCGACGGAAAGTATCTTTGTCTCACCGTTTATGAGACCCAGCATCATGGCACCGGGCAGATTCCGTTTGAGATGCTTCAGGGCGGCCCGGGTTGCATCCAGAACGATTATTCTGATATTTCTCTTTGAAATAAGCTCGCGCATTTCACGGGGAAAGGATCCCATGATTTCATCTTTTGTTCTTGAGCTGTTTATAACAAGAAGACCGTTCTCATTCAGCCCTCCCAGATAATCCCTTAAAATCTCTCCGGAGAGAAACTTATCGTTGAAAAATGCAAGAACATCATGCTCGGATAGCTCCGAGGAATTGCGAATCGGACCGGAGCTGATCCTAAGGTTCATAAAAACCGGCGCCCCTTTCCTGGCAGCACCGTATCGCGCACCGGACTGGATATACCTTTGGCCGTTGTCATTACCTTCTGCATAAACAAGAGCCGCCGTCTCCAAAGCTGTCTTAACACCTTCTGCGCCAATGCCGATAAATGTCATTCCAAGCTCCCGATTTTTGTAGTCCGAGAGCGGTTTGGGCTCTAATGCATAAGGTCCTTCAATTCCTACAAAAAAGTCACGGAGAAAATGCTTGCGCGTCTTTCCCTGAAAACATGCCCACATATTCTCTATAACTGCTGCAGCGTTGTATTTGTTAAAATCCTTGCTCCCCAGTCCGTAAACCCCATGCAAAAGGGTCGGCATGTCTGTACGGCCGTAGATTTTATGCTCCGGCCTGCCTTCGCGGCCGGCCCGAAGAGAAACCTGGAGTGCGGACTGTATGTCCGCTAAAAGAAGCTGGTTATGGGCCATGCCGGATCGTTCCAGAACGGTGACCACCTTTGCATTGCGAATGCCGTAGGCAAGCTCTTGAAAACAGGGAGGGTTGAAAAGTACAGGGCGCACCACTCCCACCTTCACCCCCTTCACATCCCGGTAGTAATCGACCATATCCTTGAGAACACCGGCTGCCGATCCCAGAATGACAACCACCATTTCCGCATCTTCGGTGCGGTAGCATTCCACCGCCTTTAAATTCGTCCCCATGATTTTGTTCATCATGTTCATGGCAGCGATAAGGCCCCTTTTTATAAATCGGTAAGCAAGATCCTGGGCCACCTGACCTTCCATGGTAAGATCCACGTCGGTAAAGGTGCCGGTTAAGGTCTTTTGTTCAAAATCAGGCTGGTATAATCTATTCGGAGGCCCGACAAAATACCTGAGAAAATCATCTGAAAGTACCTTTATGTTCTCCAACGCATGGGATTTGATGAATCCATCGCCGATGACCATGCACGGAAGCATTACCTGGCGAAGCTCGGCGGTCTTAAAGGCTATCGGCAAAAGATCGTGGAGTTCCTGGTTGTCCCCGGCAACCAGTTGAGCCCAACCGGTATTGCGAACACCGTAAAAATCAGTGTGTCCACAATGAATACTTAAAGATCCTTTGTTGACCTCCCTTGCCATTATCGTCATCACCACAGGCAAGCGTTTGCCGGCCACTGAAAAGAGGTTTTTGGTCTTTAAAACCAATCCCTGAGAAGAAGAGTTGTCAACATAACGTCCTCCCTGGGATGACATGGCCTCCACCGCAGCAATGGCGGAAAGCTCATCACTGGGCTGAAAATACATGAGTTCTGAGCCAAACAGGTTCTTTTGGCCCTCTGAAGCAACACTGGCAAAATATTCGGCAATGGGCGTAGACGGCGTGATGGGATAGCCGCAGAGACCGTCAACAACTCTGGTGAGAATCGAAAGCGCTGCATAGTTGCCGTCCATGATGACTTCTTTTCGCTTTCGAATAATACTTAATTTTTCTTCAGGAATAGTAGCAAGGTCAAACTCAAAAAGTTTTTTGGCATCGAACCGCTCCCACTCTGCCTGCCAGTCCAACTGAACTTTCTTTTCTTTTTCTTTCTTCCTGCTATAGGGAAGTTGATTTAAAAGAGTGAATATGTCTATCTGTGGTTTCATGGATCGTTACTCCTACATTGGTTTTATCAATTTCGCGTGTTGCAGAAATCCTGATACAAACGATTTCTTAGGTTTTAGAATTGATGTAATAAATTCTTTAAAATTGATAATATGTTAAAAAAGCTTGCTTTGACGCTCACAATACCCGGGAATATCTTTAGCCTCGATTTAAAGAAACTATAGTGGCCAGTATAAATAGAACGTGTCTTCACCGGATTTCTAAACAGGTAAAACACTTCCATTTTGGGAAGATAAGGCTGCGAAGGAAGGATAGGATTCCTTTCAAGCCAAACGTGAAGGCCTTCCTTGTGGGAAGGCCTGTTGACATTCGCCTTGATCAAGCTACTTACATATTTAATTTATTAGAATAAAAAAAAATTGTCAATATCTAATGTCGGATGTTTAGACAAATTCAACCGTAATTCTGTAAAAATTCTTGAAAAAGATAACCGATAAGTGATAATACTCCATAATAAAGATGGTTCCTACTGAGAATAATACAATATACTTCTACGGTTCACTGAAAACCATCCTTTTTAGCATCCTTACTTAACTTTACAACCGGGGGATGTTCCAATGACAAAAAAACCCATCTGTAAAAAAATAACACCCAAGGTTAACCAAAAAGATAAAATAAATAAAAAGCTTAAAAATCGCCAGGCGGTATTATATGAGAGAGGCTTGCAACCGGAAGCAATAGTGGAAGCTTTTGGTGGGCTGATATATTTATTTTCCCAAGACTACTGAGTTGAATTTATAATTGAATTATACGGTTAGAGAGGTGAGTCAATGGAAACTAAGACAAGTTTTGATTTAGGCAGGATGAGGCTTTCGGGCAACCAGGCTATTGCCCGGGGAGTCTTAGAGGCGGGTGTGCGAGTGACCACGGGTTATCCCGGAGCGCCCATTTCGGACCTTCAGGGGAGTTTCGAGCAACTGGCGGGAAATATCCCTAAGGCAAACCCTTTTACCATCAGGGTGGGTGAAATGCTGGATCAAACAGGCTATCAGCTTGCCGCCCACTGGGGAACAACCACCAACGAAGACAACGCTGCGGCGCTGGCACTGGGAGCCGTAATATGTAAAGGGGATTTTAAAAAGCGGGAGTTCCTTACCGAAGATGAATGGGACCTGATTTATGGCGATACGGTCTTTGCCAAAGACAAGGAAAAGCGAATTCCCGTAGGATCACGAGTGATGTGTTCGTTTAAGCACCTGGGCGCAAATACTGCAGCAGATGCGCTTCGGGTTGCGGTTAATGTTGTTCCGTATACCGGGGGCTTGGGTATTGCCTCAGGGGACGACCGCCAGGGCACATCCTCACAGACCATGCAGGACAATAAGGTCCTCTTCGGATTTCATTTTAGAATTCCTACCCTGGAACTTCACTCCCCCAGCACCGCTCACCTGACCGTCAAGAACTGCTATCGACTCTTTGAAGAATTGGGCGTTCCGTTTGCAGTCATCATGAACTATGATCTTTCCTACCGGGAGGTTTCCGTGGACCCGGTGGTGGAGCTGGACATGGAGGTAAATCATCGGAGTAAGGGTTTCACAAGGGACCCCAAACATTTAGTCACAATCGGTCCCCATATCCGCCCCAGAGAAAGAAAATTTCATTCAAAACTGATTCCCTTGTTCAAGCAAAAATTATTAGAAAACTTCGAGTTGCTGGGAAACCGGGTAACGGAATACGGAGTCAATCCCAAGGCTATTCTGGTGGTGAATGGCCCCTTCAGGGAGGACTTTCGTCTGGTGGAAGACGACCCAACTCTGAAAAACCGTCTTTTAAAAAAATACGGGGATGTTATAGTAATAGAGAGTAACCTTGTATTTCCCCAACCCGGAGCCCTATATGAGGACCTGGTTTCAAAGCACCCCATTGAAAAGATCTATGTTTTCGAGGAGGGCTACGGTCGGGTAATATACCTTCAACTCTTAGAGCTGGTAAACCGCCGGGATCTCGAAGTAAAAGTTTTAGATTGCGCCATTCCATACGAACCCAGGATCTATGAGCGGTTTTCCTATATCGATCACATTTTGAACGGTTAAAGGAGGTAGCAACATGGCTTTCAAACAAAATCCTGCTCCAAAAGGCAAAGCAGCGGATGAGGTAACCTACCTGCGACCGGTTTCAAATTGCTCCGGTTGCGGGGACACCAAGGTATCCTGGTCCGTGCGTGAGGGCATGCGGCGGTTTAATCGACAGCTGAAACTTAAAGGCAAAGACAGATATGAACTCATCTATGCGGCGGACAGAGGATGCGGCAATCTTCAGGGCTATCACGCTTACGGCATAGTGGATGCAATCTTTTGTATGGGCACCGGTGCCATAGTCGGTGACGGGATCAAGGAGTCCTGTTCCGAGAAACAGATTGTGGTGACCGCATCAGGAGACGGTGCCTATAATTTTAATATCAGCGGTATCAAGTTCGCCGCAAAAAACAAAAAGTTCGGCGCCATTAATATTATCTATAATAACTACAACATCCGGATGACCGGCGGACAGATTCCTCTTGAGGTGGATTTCGACAAGGAAGGCCCGGCCTTAGGCTTTGAGGTAATCCATATAAACCCATATCGTGTGGATGACAACGCCGAGCTCTTCAAGGTGCTTTACCATCGGTATCTCAACAAGGAAAAGATAATGGTTGTGGCAGACGGGGTCTGCGTGCTGGACATGGGTAAAAATGCCAAGGATTCTGGCATCCGGATGGGGCATTTTATAAGGTCCGATGAGTGCCTGGATCTTAAGTTTGCCAAAGAAAGAGAGCGTGTAGCCCGGGAAGAGCCTGAAAAACTCAAGGATCTGCCTAAGTTCAAGTGCCGGCTTTGCGGCATCGGGCTCAGGTGCCATGCGCTTCTCGACAACGACCCCAGCAAATGCTTCGGTTGCGGAGCGTGTATCCAGTTCCCCTGCCCGATTGGTGCCTTGAGTTTCGAAGGCCCAAACTTTTCGACTTCCATCAGCATAAACGAACTTAAAAAGACTTAGGAGGAAGGCATGGCTAAAGAAAAACAGCTAACCATCACCAATCCATCCATCGGTGGTTCCGGCTACCTCACACTGTCAAATATACAGGCGGACGCAGCCATTGAAGCGGGTTTTCATGCAGCCATTCACCAGTGCCGCGGTTTGGCCCAGGCCGGCGGTCCGCTTTGCGTGGATGTCATGATCCGTGAACATGAAGTCAAAGGTTCCGTGCCCCATTGTGTGGACTATGTCAACGGGTTTGATCTTTCCGAGGCCTGGCGAGCCGTCTATACGGCGGGAGACTTTGAAAAATCTTTTCCCAGAGGGCTCACTGTTGTAGCCGATTTCTATGTGGAGGAACCGATTTTGGTTACCGCCAGCCGAAAAGGCCCGAGATATCTCACTCGAGATGAGTATCTTAAAAGGTTTGAGGAAGTCATTGACCACGGCCACGACCTGAGGCTGATATTCTTTGACTTTAAGAAACATAAGTTTCTGTCCATTATGAAGGGCCCATTTTCACTGGGAGTTATTGCGGCGGATCTTAAGATAAGAAGAGATGATCGATTCATAACCCTGCCCAAGAAGGCAGCCATACAGGGAATACTTAACAACGTACCTCAAAAGAAAGACCACGCCGCCAATGCGAAGATAAGGAGACTCAACCAAAAAGTTTTTGAAACCGGGTATGCAGCCAGGAAGCAGTTTGCCGGGTCACAGGATGAAAAGATCATCCTAATTTAGCCATCACTTCTTAATAAAGAATTTATCTTATTTTTATAACGCTTAACAATTAGGAGGGTGTTATGACATGTGATAATAGATGCGAAATTGTGGAATAACATCATCACAATCGCTTCCCAAATTTCTTATCTGGCCAATCTGCCACCTTAATGAATTTCACAACATATTATTATTGCAAAAAAAATCGAGAAAGGTATAAATACCGCTCTTAAAAAATTGTAAGTCCGGCAAATTTATATGCACAATGCGATGTTTAACCACAATATATTGTGGTCTTTTTTTGCTTGACATACAAAAAATAAAAATTATAGTTTAAGGTTTTATTTTATTCTTTATTCAGACATCGGCAAGTAATCAACTAAAAGTGGGATCTTAAATGGATAACAAAACAACCCTACAGCTATTATCAATAGGACTTGTTAAATTTCTATTCATTTCTATACTTATTGTAGGTGTATCTGTTGTCTCCATATACAATAACCGTAAGCCTGCCGGGTCGCTCAATAAAATTTCGGCGATTTCAAAGATAGCGAACTCCCGAACTCTTTCAAAAGAATACGATTATGCCAGAATGCACTCCGGTTTAGCATCCATTGGCTGTAAAAAAGCCGAACGTCTCTTACACCCCATTGTCATTCAAACGGCCAGTCACCACCAGGTTGATCCTGCTCTTGTAAAGGCAATCATTATGGCGGAGTCTGGATATAATGCCCGAGCCATTTCCAAAAAAGGTGCAAAAGGCCTTATGCAGCTCATGCCGGCAACCGCCCACGCGCTGGGTGTGGAGGATGCCTTCAACCCCAAACAAAACATAAGCGGTGGGGTACGGTATTTCAAACAGCTGGTTACCCAATTCGACGGGGATGTCGAACTGGCACTTGCGGCATACAATGCCGGGAGCAGAAACGTAAGGCATTATCAAGGGATCCCTCCGTTCAAGGCAACCCGGTACTATATCAAAAAGGTCTTTAAATATTATGAGATTTACAAGGACCAAATGATGGGTGAAATGGACAGAGCTTAACCTGATTTTGTCATAAATAATGCTAAGTTTTTGGTTTGAGAATAAAAAAGCCCGACATTTTAATCGGGCTTTTTGTTTTTCTGGCGGAGAGAGAGGGATTCGAACCCTCGAACGAGTGTTATCCCGTTACTCGCTTAGCAGGCGAGCGCCTTCAGCCGACTCGGCCATCTCTCCGATTACCGTCAGTGCCTGAAAACAAAATGTCTTTTTCGCCAATATCTGTGTCAGACTCAACTTTTAATCCTCAAATTAAAATTTGAGTCTTCCTTGATCTTACCTAGTCTTCGTTCGGGCACCTGTTAAATGGCGGAGGGAGTAGGATTCGAACCCACGGAGCTGTTACACTCAACGGTTTTCAAGACCGCCGCTTTCGACCACTCAGCCATCCCTCCGTGCAAATTGAATTTTAAACTATCATTTTGCGTATTACAGGTCAATATTTTTGTTATTGCTAGTTGACATGCCTTGTTTTTTATGATTTCCGACAAAATTCTAGACACCAGATACTTGACAAACTCGAGTTTTCGTAAATTGACCAAAAATTAATTGTATAAGGAAAATCGGCTATGAAACAAAAATATTTAATCTTAAAAAACGATGAAAAAACCAAGCTTATAATTAGAGAATTTGCCGAGTTAGATAAAGAAATATTTTCATTTCTCTGTGAGGAAACATTTGACGATGGGTCTATAACATCAGCAATTGCGATGGGGGAAGATGCACTTATCGCAACATTAAGAACAAAAAACCTGTTCCCGATCGGTATATATGCAAAAGAAATAGCTGCAGCAGTTACAAAAATGTATGAATCCGAAAATGATCAATCCATTGAACTGCTTTTTGATGACCATGACCTTATGAAGAAAGAACAGGAAGACCCGTCGGTTGACGATGATATCGAAGACAAAGTTGTCGAAATTGATGAACTTCTTGACGAAGATCCTCCTTGACCGGATTATAATGACAAAAACGAAATAGAACATAGTACCCATTCTCTGAAAACCGAAAATGAATCAGCAAGCAGCGAAGATGATGATTAGAACAAAATTTTCATAAAACTATTTTATGAAGAGAGTCCTTTGAAAAATATTCCCAGCTTTTAGCGGAATTCAAGGCCAAGTAAGGTGAAAATTTCAATCGCCCTTCTGGATCACGGCAACGGCATTAAGATGCCTCACCGTCTGATTACGGATCTCATGCCGTCCATATGTGACAATCCCATATTTGCTAATCTGCCCATGGGAAATTATCTTAAAACCTTTCTTTTAATCTTTTTCCTATTTTCATTTACTGGATGCCGGTTTCAAAAACAAGTCTCCTTTTCGGGTAAAACCATGGGGACAACCTATCGTATTACCATTGTGACCGGGTTCTTTAAAAACACAAGAGCACTCAAAGATAAGATTGATATGAGGCTTGATGAGATCAACAAAAGTATGTCCACCTACAGAAAAGACAGTGAAATAAGCCGGTTTAATGCATCAAATCAAACCGGAGAAAAGTTTTACATATCGGAGGATTTTTTTAATGTCATGACGGTTGCTAAACATATTTACAACTTAACCGGTGGAGCCTGGGACGGCACTATCGAACCGCTGGTAACTCTTTGGGGTTTCGGAAATTCTCAAAACAAAAAAATAATCCCGACACAACCAGAAATAGATAAACTTTTAGCTAATATGGGTTTCAACAATATTAAGATGTCATCCAACCGTTATCTTGTCAAAATAAATCCGTTTATATCACTCGATCTTGCTTCTATTGCAAAGGGTTATGGTGTGGATCAGGTTGCAGCGCTTCTCAGAACAAACCAAATAGAAAACTTTTTGGTTGAAATCGGGGGCGAGGTATTCGCTGGAGGCTTTCGAAAAGACGGTAAAAATTGGAAAATCGGTATCAACAGACCCAAGAAAAATGCACCTTTTGATCAGGTGTATAAGGCAGTGTACCTACAAAACAAAGGTTTTGCGACAAGCGGTGATTACAGAAATTATTTCGAATATGAAGGAAAACGCTTTTCCCACATACTTGACCCAAGAAATGGATATCCGGTAAACAATGGGGTTGTAAGTGTTTCAATTGTTTCGGATACTTGTATATTTGCAGACGGGTTGGCCACCGCGGTTATGGTTCTGGGTCATAAAAAAGGACTTGAACTGGTGAACAAGCTTGACAACACGGAATGCCTGATCGTGGTTCAAGCAAATAACGGAACCTTGATCGATTACTATTCAAAAGGTTTTATACCCCAAGGAAGGGATAATGCATTCTCGAAAATTGATTGACATAAAAATACGGCTACTGTAGTTTTTTCTTTTTTTTAAAAAAATCCTATCCCAGTTTTTTAAAGGGGTTATCTTGTTTTTTTGTTGACTTTTTAACGCGTTGAATAGTTAAAAAGCAAACTGGAATTGAAATTAGGGAGGTTGACCCAATATTCCAGCATTCCATTCTTCTATTCTGATAAAATAAGCAGTTTGCTATTGAAAAAATATTACTTCAAAAGGAAAGGTGAATAGTGTGGAAATCGTAGTATTGTTAAAACAGGTTCCGGCAACAGAATCGTTAATCAGGATCGCCGAAGACGGCGTATCTATTAAGACCGATGACATCAAGTGGGTCATCAACCCCTATGACGAATTTGCGGTTGAAGAGGCACTGCAAATAAAGGAGAGTCATGGTGGTTTGGTTACCATCATTTCTGTGGGACCGGAAAAAGCGACTGAAGCCATAAGAACCGCGCTTGCAATGGGCGCAGACAAGGGGATACTGATCAATGATCCGGCCGCTGCGAATTGCGACGGTTTAACTACCGCACGAATTTTGGCAGCGGTATTGAAGGAGACCCCTTTTGACTTGATTATCGCTGGTCAGCGGGCTGTTGATGATGACAACTTTCAGGTAGGACCGGCCGTGGCAGAACTTTTAGGCATTCCGAATATTTCCATGGTTATCAAGCAAGAAATTATTGACTCTAAGATCAGATGCCATGGAACCATTGATGGGGGGACCGTCATCCTGGAGGCGCCGCTGCCTGCTCTTTTTACTACCCAACGCGGGTTGAACGAGCCTCGCTATGCTTCTCTTCCGGGGATTATGAAAGCAAAGAAAAAACCCATCCATATTAAAACCATCGCGGATATCGGACTTGATGCTGCCCGGATTGGGAAACCGCTGATAAAAATCCTGGCAATGCAAACTCCTCTGGAGCGAAAAGGCGGAAGGATGATAACGGGTGACTCTGCACAAGCAAAGGCTGTGGAACTCGTCAGGATTTTACATGAAGAGGCTAAGGTCATTTAATTAAGGAGATAAAAATGTCACAAGGTGTACTGACAATAGCAGAACAGTTAGAGGGAGTTTTCAGAAAAGTCACTTACGAAGCATTAAGCGAGGGGAGACGCATCGCTGACAGTCTAAATTGTGATCTTACCGCTCTGATCTTAGGAGCAGAAATAGAAAATATTTCAAAAGAGCTTAATCAATACGGAGCTGATAGAATTGTTGTCGCACAAAGCCCTGCTCTTTCCGAGTACCTGACCGATGCGTATACCACTGTAATTGCAGATTATATAAACAAAAAAAAACCGGCCGTAGTTATTTTGGGTGCATCCACACAGGGGAAAGACTTGTCGGCACGGCTCAGCGCTCGTCTGAATGCTCCTCTTGCTATGGATTGTGTGGCGGTTCGTTTCGAGGATAATAATCTTATCGCAACACGTCCGATGTATGGCGGCAAAATTCTGGCAGACGTAGCGCTTGATGGAAATCCCCAGATTTTGTCAATTCGACCCAATGCAATGACCATTGCAAACGCTGCAGGAGCCGGATTGATCGAAAAGCTTGATACGGATATCGGTAACATGGTGCTGCAATTTATTGAAAAAACCCTCGATACAAGCAAGGTCGAACTCACTGAAGCAGATACGGTTGTATCCGGCGGCAGGGGAATGGGAGGAGCCGATTTTGCGGTAATAGAAGAACTGGCTCAACTGCTCGATGGTGCTGTAGGCGCATCGCGATCTGCAGTAGATGAAGGCTGGCGGCCCGCTTCAGACCAGGTTGGGCAAACCGGGAAAGTTGTTTCCCCAAATCTTTACATTGCCTGTGGGATATCCGGAGCTATTCAGCACCTTGCCGGAATGTCTTCATCCAAGGTTGTTGTGGCCATAAACAAGGACCCGGAAGCGCCGATCTTTTCTAAGGCGGATTACGGCATTGAAGGCGACCTTTTTGAAATTGTTCCGTTAATTGCGGAGGAAATAAGAAAATTAAAAGCCTGAATCCAAAAAATGCTTCCGGTTCCAGATCCGGGTCTAAAAAATAAATGTATCACCAGAGTAAAAATTTATTCTTATGCACTTAAAGGCTACCGAACAACTCCGGGAGCCTTTTGACTTTTACCGTATTATTCACAATATTCTGTATACGATTCTAATGAAACTGCACCTGGTAAGCTTAGGCTGTGCTAAAAATCTTGTTGACAGTGAGGTTATGCTGGGTCGGCTCATGAAAGCCGGTTGGACCAACACCCGAGACCCCAAAGAAGCCGATATCATAATCGTCAATACATGTAGCTTTATTGAATCTGCTATAAACGAATCTATAGACACCATCCTAGCTCTGGCAAAGTATAAACATAATGGGTTCTGCCATCGTCTTATCGTCGCCGGATGCCTCCCTGAACGTTTCAGGGAAGAAATCATCACTGCCATTCCCGAGGTTGATCTCTTTATGGGAACCGGCGCATTTGATAAAATCGTAGAAGCTGTGGACGGATCTTTGAATGCTGTCAGCTGCTTTTTGCCGGACCCGAATCTAACAGGCGTTCAACAGGAGCAAGTTCCAAGAATAAATAGTTCTTCTCATATGGCTTATCTAAAAATTGCGGAAGGATGCAGTCGGCATTGTACCTATTGTATTATCCCAAAGCTTCGCGGAAAGCAAAAAAGCCGCCCCCTTGAAGATATTATTACCGAAGCGCGTTACTTGATCTCATCGGGCGTAAAGGAACTCGTTTTGGTTGCACAGGATACCACATCTTATGGTATGGATCTATGCCCCTCCGTCCCTCTCAGCCGATTGCTCGAAAACCTTTCTGAAATATCCGAAAGCATATGGATTAGACTGTTATATGGGCATCCGGAATCTATAGAAGATTCTGTTATCAAAACTATTTCCAACTATCCAAACATATGCTCATATTTTGACATTCCCATTCAGCATTCAAGTGATGGTGTTTTAAAAAAGATGGGGCGCAATTATACGTCTGAAAGTCTTCGTAGACTTTTTGATAAAATCCGGTCATCCGTCTCTGATGCCGCCTTAAGGACAACCGCGATCGTCGGCTTTCCGGGAGAAACGGATAAAGATTTTGAAGACCTCTTATCCTTTGTGAACGACATATGTTTTGATCATCTGGGAGTCTTCATATATTCTGATTTTAGAGATCTTATTTCTCACAACCTCCCATACCACATTCCGAAAGGTGTGGCCAAGGATCGGCATGACACACTCATGTCCTGCCAACTGAAAATATCCTTGGACAATAACCAAAAGCATATCGGTAGGATTTATGATGTTCTCGTGGAAAATACCACGGAAGAAAATCTTTTCAACGGTCGCACATTTTTTCAGGCCCCGGACGTTGACGGTATTACCTACATTCATTCCGAGCAGTTGGAAATCGGTTCATTTGTCGGGGTAAGAGTTGCAGAGGCACTTGAATATGATCTCACCGGAGAAATTGTATGAATGACATAAAGCATAAAATCCTTGCTTTGGTTAAAGATGACCTCGAAGCAATTGAAACTGCCTTGAAGGAAAACTTAAATCCACATTTAGACTTGGTGTCCCAAATCGCCAGACATATATTGTTCAGCGGCGGCAAGCGCTTAAGGCCTTTGCTTATGGTCCTTTCAGCCAGGATTTGTGGGTATAACGGAAATTACGACAAAACGTTCTCGACTATTTTTGAATACTTGCACGCCGCCACCCTGTTGCATGATGACCTTGTGGATCAAGCAACATTGCGGAGAGGCAATCCCGTGGCCCATTCAATATGGGGCAATGCCAGCGCCGTCCTTGTTGGTGATTTTCTCCTCGCCCGCTCGCTTTCTATCGCCGCTGAGACAGAATTGCCTGATGTTATCAGAATAGTCGCAGAAATTACAGAAAACATGTCCCAAGGCGAAATTCATCAACTTATGAGAAAAGGACGTTTAGACTTAACCGAAAAAGAGTACATGGAAGTCATACGACGAAAGACCGCTGTTCTTTTCCAGGGAACATGCCGTGTAAGCGCCCTGATCTCTGGCGCCCCAAAGGAAAAGGAAACCGCCCTATCGGATTACGGTTTCAACCTTGGAATGGCTTTTCAGATGGTCGATGATCTTCTCGACTACAGCCTGGATACCCGCACTCTTGGAAAAGAGGTTGGAGCAGATCTCAAAGAAGGGAAACTTACGCTTCCGGTCATATATTCCCTCAAGGCTGCGAATACAACGGACCGGATCCAGATGGAAAAAATAATAAAAAATAAAGATTTCTCTGTCGAGGATTTTAAAACATTAATCGCACTGATGAATAAATACGGCGGGCAGAAATATACTGAAAATCTGGCAAAAGAATATGTCAGAAATGCAAAGGACGCACTGACGGTCTTTAACAATTCAAAAACCAAAAAGATTCTTTTAATGATTGCGGATTATACTCTGACCCGCAACCTGTAATTATGTTTAACATACCCGGAGGCAATGAAAAAGATATGTCTGTATTTTCTAAAGCCATCATTCCATTTGTTTTTGCAGTATTTTCCTTTTTAGTTGTGCTTTATCCGCCGAGTGCTGTTCAGGCTAAACGCCAAATTCCGACAAAAACTGTTGTGGTAACGGGCACAGGTAAAATACATCAAGAGAACTCTGCTAGACTAAGAGAAGAGGCAATCGCCAACAGCCTTGTTTCAGCAGTGAATCGGGTAGCGGTGGAACTTTTTCCTTTAGAATCACTGGTTCGAAACTTTCAGACATTCAATGAAACGATTTATAGCAATACCGATAAATTCATCCAAGACTACAAAGTACTGGCAGAGTTTCCATCTGCAAAAAATTACAGGGTAATGGTGGAAGCAACCGTTTCTATTAGCACCTTGAAGAAATTCATGTCAAACGCTGGAATTTTACTTGAAGAAAAACCCCTGCCCAAAATTTTGGTTTTAATTTCAGATCAAAATCTGAACGACCGTCTACCAAAATACTGGTGGGGGCAGGATAAATATTTTTCAGAATCTTCCGCAATAAATGCTCTGGTTGAAACCATTAAAACAAAAGGATTCCCAATCATCAACCCCCACATACTAACCCAAAATACCCGGGTTGATCCCATATATGACACGCCTGATCTTAACGATACTGAGGCGGTTAACCTCGGCCTTAGTTCACAGGCAGGGGTGGTGATTATCGGAAAGTCGGTTGCAAGTAGAGGCCCTAATATTAAGGGTAAAAGCATAAGTTCTTTTAAAGGAATTGTATCCGCACGAGCTATTCGGACAGATACGGGCTCAGAAATCGCAACCACCATGAGGACTTCCGTAACAACGAACACTGATGAAATTGCCGGGGTTCGGGATGTGCTTTCAAGGGCCGGATCTCTTGCAGGTGAAGACCTTGCCTCTCAAATAGTTGCTGCCTGGCAGAAACAAAAAGAACAATACAAAACTGTTGAGATAATTGTCGACGGTACCGGTGATATTGTAAATTTTGAAAAGCTCCGGCATCTTATAAATAAGACATCGGGGGTGAAGAATCTTCAAATAAAGGAACTGAAGCCCAATGAAGCAACCATAATGGTCGATTTTCAGGGAACTGCCAAAGAGTTTGCGGATGCCTTGATGCTCAACACCTTTGGATCCAAGGGGATTAACATTTACGAAGTATCTCAGGATCGCTTAAAGATTGAGTTGACGCCCGGTTAACCCTGAATAGTGTCCATCCATAAATAAAGATTTTTGTTCAAAATCAAAGGATGCGAAAAAAATAACCGCAGGCATATGTTTAATATTCCGAGGATTATTTTTTGAACATAACGCAGAGATTGGGCCCCGGTTAAATAATAAGTACGGATTTAACTGGGCAAGCAAAAAGACCATTTATGGATGGACACTAAATAGGATCTATCTTTTAACAATATTTTCGAGATTAAGCGTTGCCCGGTTAATGGAGAAATTAATCATTGAGCATAAATATTCCCAATATTTTAACTGTTATCAGGATATTACTTACCCCTCTTTTTGTAATTTTCCTTTTAAGAGGTATGTTTTCATTTGCGCTTCTGGTTTTTAGCATTGCAGCGATCAGTGATGGATTGGATGGTCTGCTGGCAAGGTATTTCAACCAATATAGCGTATTGGGTGCCTATCTTGATCCCATTGCGGATAAGCTGTTGTTAGTCTCTGCTTTTGTAAGTCTGGCCGTTCTTAAAATCATCCCCCCCTGGCTGACGGTTATTGTAATCAGCCGTGACATTTTGATTGTGACCGGAATCTCCATTTTTGCAATTACGGATATCCATATTGAAATGAAACCGAGTCTTGTCAGTAAATGCACTACGGTTGCTCAGTTGTCTACAATCTTTTTAACTCTTCTTGACCCGCAAATTCCAGGCACCCACACAATTAAAATGTCACTATTCTGGATTACTGCCGGGTTAACGATAACTTCCGGACTTCACTATATTTACTTTGGGCTAAACGTTCTGCAGAACGCTTCTGCGAAAAATTAAAGACAAAAGTTTAAAAAACAACAATATAAGGAATCCATTATGTACAAAGTTATGATAAGGGATAACATGTCCCCTGTTGCGAAGGACATACTTGAAGCAACCGGAAAAATAGAGGTTGTGGTCGACAATGACAAGGAAACGAGTGATCCTAAGGTATTATCTAAACTCATAAATGAGTTCCATGGTCTTGTAATCAGGAGCGGGACCAGGGTTACAGACCAGATATTAAAAA
>JASFHC010000020.1:0-16823 GCA_050123435.1 Desulfobacterales bacterium | reverse complement strand
AAGAATTCGTTATGGTCCTGAAAGATCCTAAGAGCCGCTTTGTTATTATCGGCCCGCCGTTAATTCAGTTTTTCATATTCGGGTATGCTGCGACCTATGATCTTAAAAACGTCCGCTACGCGGTATTCGACGAATCTCGCACCGTCGAGTCCCGCGGGCTTCTGTCCCGATTTGAAGGTTCTGAAAATTTTGAGCTGACAAAGACCCTTTTGAGTGAAAAAGAGATCGACTTTGTGATCAACCGAGAAAAAGCCCGTCTGGTCATCCACATCGGCCCCGGGTTCAGCCAAGATCTTTACAACGGTCGGCCGACGACCCTCCAGGTGATCATGGATGGCCGCAATTCCAATGTGGCCCTGATCGCCCTGGGTTATATTGGAAGCATTGTCGAACAGTACAACCTGGATCTTGTTGAAAAAGGGGTGGTACGAGCGAGCGGCCCCGGCGTGGTATTGGTGGACAGGGCCTGGTTCAACGCTAATTTACAAAGTAGATGGTTCATCGTATCGGCTCTGGGCGGCCTCATCAGCATGGTGGTGGTCATGATTTTGACCAGCCTTTCCGTGGCACGGGAGCGGGAATTTGGTACGTTTGATCAGCTCCTGGTCGCCCCGTTCACCCCTGGAGAAATTCTTATCGGCAAATCCCTGCCCGGCATGTTCTTTGGCATCATGGATGCACTGTTGTTTGCAGCGGGAGCGGTTTACTGGTTCAGTGTGCCGTTTCGCGGGACCGTCCCGGCCCTGATCCTGGCTTTGGGGTGTTTTATACTTACCATTGTGGGCGTGGGTCTGCTGGTGTCGTCCCTGTCCATGACCATGCAGCAGGCCCTCCTCGGGTCTTTTGTTTTCATGATGCCGTCCGTCATACTTTCCGGCTTTGCCACTCCCATCGAAAACATGCCCCACTGGCTCCAGATCGGCACCCTGTTCAACCCCTTGCGCCACATTATGACCGCCTTGCGCAATATATTCCTGGGAGGCGCCGACATTAGCATGATCTGGCCTCACATCTGGCCGCTCATACTGATGGCCGGCTTTACACTCCCGCTGGCGGGCTGGATGTTCCGACACCGGTCGCAGTGAGATGACTTCTCAATAAGTTCCGGTATATGAAATAATCATATTGACCTGGATCCATAATTTATTAAGATGTTAGATGATATCAACCCGCCACTGACAATAAAATAAAAAAGTGGATAACCGTTTTAATACGGCTATCCACTTTTTTTATATAGGTGGGTTATATTGAATTTATTCGGCCGAAGGTGCCGGTTCCGGAGATTTTGCTTCCTTTTCTTTTGTCTTTAGGGTCGCAATCTGTTTATCCACAGCATCAATTTTTTGATTTATCATATCCGCCTGGAGGTCATTTATACTAAGTGCTGCGGCTTGGTCAAGATAATGCTTCGCGTCTTTAAGGCCGGAATAAGTTGCCTTGCCGGCAGCCACATCAGCCTTGTAGAAAAGAATCATCAGTTCGATGTTATTCAAGCGATTATAAGCAGATTCAATGGAAGCAGATGCAACAGCATAGGAGAGCGCCTTGTTTAAATAACCCTTTATTCCTTCAAAATCAGGCATTCCTGGAACTTCCAGCAACATATCCGCTTTTTCCACATAATAATTGAAAATAATCGGAAATACATCTTTTTTGGAATAAACCTCTTTTATGGTTTCAGGGGGCTGAACTCCGGGCAGTGTGATCAGAAGCTCTTCACCCATGGGAGCGAATCTTCCCTGCCGGATTTCAAGTGCACCCTGTTTTGCATCCATATAATATTTGGTTTTGTTGATCATGCTGGAACCGACAATAATTGCAACAAGTACAACAAGAGCTGCAATCATATATTTCATAGCCTTTTCCATGGGGTCGGAGACGGCGGCCTCAGCATCAACGGGGGGTTCGTATGATATAGATACTTCCGGCTCTGCGGCTTTCTGGGCGGCGGCCTTCTCGGCAGCGGCCTTCTCGGCAGCGGCTTTCTCAGCAGCAGCTTTCTCGGCAGCGGCCTTCTCGGCAGCGGCTTTCTCAGCAGCAGCTTTTTCGGCGGCGGCCTTTTCAGCGGCGGCCTTTTCAGCGGCGGCCTTTTCAGCGGCGGCCTTTTCAGCGGCGGCCTTTTCAGCGGCGGCCTTTTCGGCAGCGGCTTTCTCAGCAGCGGCTTTCTCAGCAGCGGCTTTCTCAGCGGCGGCCTTTTCGGCGGCGGCCTTCTCGGCGGCGGCCTTCTCGGCAGCAGCTTTCTCTGCGGCGGCCTTCTCTGCAGCGGCTTTTTCGGCTGCGGCCTTTTCAGCAGCAGCCTTTTCAGCGGCAGCCTTTTCGGCGGCAGCCTTTTCAGCAGCAGCCTTTTCGGCGGCAGGCTTTTCAGCAGCGGCCTTGATCTCCGCTAAATCAAATTTCTTCAGCAGCAGTTCCTTGATCCGTCTAATCTCTTCTTCTGATCCTGAGGCAAAAGGCGGTGCAGCAAAACCTTTAAGATATTTTTCATCAGGGCTAACCGTATAGAGCTTATCGGGTTCCCATGTGTCGAATTTTTTAAAAATGATTTCTTTGATTGAAAGTTTCTTTTTTGTTTTCGGCGCCGGCTTTTTAGCACGAGGGGCAACTGCTTTTTTTGCTTTGGGAGCGGGCTTGGTCTTTGGAGCAGCTTTTGCTTTAGCGGCAGGCTTGGTCTTTGGAGCGGCTTTAGTTTTTACAGCGGCCTTGGCCTTTGGAGTTGCTTTTGCTTTAGCGGCTGCTTTTGGTTTTGTCTTTTTTTTCGTTTTAGCGGTCGATTTAAGCAAACTGTTTTTTCCCATAAAAAACCTCTTTGAAATTGTTTATAATTTTATATATATATAAATTAGAAAATACCGTATATAAGAATACATAAGCTTTGTAAACATTTTTTTATCGATGATAATCATGGGCAATAGTTCACGGTTTGTAAAGAAAATGAGTAACAACATAACCACAAAAAGAGACCGTCTGATTTCAATCTTAAAAGGTTATGGTTCTCTGATCGTGGCATATTCGGGGGGTGTTGACAGCACGTTTCTTTTGGCAACGGCCCGTGAAGCGTTGAAAAAGAACCTGGTTGCAATAACAGCAAAATCCCCGCTTCATCCCGTAATGGAAAATCAGAAAGCAAAAGCCTTTGCTCAAAAGCTAGGCGTTCAGCATATGTTTGTAAAATCAAGGGAAATGAGCCGGTCTGACTTTACGGCCAATACGAAAAAAAGATGTTATCTGTGTAAAAAATATCTTTTTAAAGATTTGTTGAAGCTCGCAAGAGACAAAAACATAGAATATGTGGCCCATGGTGCCAATGTTGATGATCTTGATGAGTTCCGTCCTGGATTTGACGCCGCCCGTGAGATGAACATTATGGCCCCAATGGTGGACGCAGGGCTGACCAAGAATGACATCCGTACGCTCTCAAAACAGATGAACCTGAAAACCTGGAACAAGCCGCCCATGTCCTGCCTTGCCACCAGAATTCCTTATGGAACGCAGATAACAACCGAAAAACTTAAAATGATTGAACAGGCGGAACAGGTCATATTGGGTCTCGGTGTCACCTCCTGCCGTGTAAGAGTGTACGATAAGGCCGCCAGAATAGAGGTGGCCCCCGGTGATATTGAAAGAATTCTGGATCAAGGGATCAGATCGACTATTGTTGGGGAATTAAGGGAAATCGGATTCTCTCATGTGGCGGTTGATTTGGAGGGGTATAGGCAGGGGGGTATGGACCGAGGGCTATTTCCATAGCTTGATAAGAAAAACGCCCAAAATGCCGAATTAAAGCTGAAAAATCAAGAGCGGGTTTTGGAATACGCCAATGATGCCCGGATAAACTCCCGGAACAAGGGATGAGGATTCATGGGTCGTGATTTGAATTCCGGATGGAATTGGCATCCGAGAAACCAGGGATGTCCTTTGAGTTCAACCATTTCCACCAGGGTGCCATCCGGAGATGTACCGCTAATGGCCATCCCCTCTAGTTCAAGCTTTTCTTTAAAAGCATTGTTAAACTCATACCGGTGGCGGTGTCGTTCCGAGATGTTTAACATATCGTATGCTTTATAGGCAAGGGTGTCCTTTTTTATAACACAGGGATAGGCGCCAAGGCGCATGGTTCCACCCTTGTCCGAGGCTATATCCCTTTTTTGAAAAGTTCCGGTCTTGTGGTCATACCATTCAGTCATCAGATAGATCACCGGAAACGGCGTGTTTTTGTCAAACTCCTGGCTGTGGGCACCATTTAAGCCCGCTGCGTAACGTGCGAATTCGATGACTGCAATTTGCATTCCGAGACATATGCCAAAAAACGGAACCCTTTCTTTCCTGGCATATTTCGCAGCACAAATCTTCCCTTCAATCCCCCGAGATCCAAAGCCTCCAGGGATCAGTATGCCGTCGGCGCCTCCGACAATCTCTCTGCAATTGTCTTCGTCAATCTTCTCCGAATCCACAAACTTGAGGTTTACCCGGCAATCATTGGGAATTCCACCGTGACGGAGCGCCTCGTTCAAACTTTTGTAAGATTCGGTCAAGTCCACATATTTGCCAACAATTGCAATAGTAACGGACGATTTCGGATCTTTGAGTTTTTCGACAATTTCCTCCCAGTTATCCAGATGGGGTGATCTTGTCCAGATGTTGAGCTTTTCCACAATTTTATGATCCAGGCCTTCCCTGTGGAAAACCAGTGGAACTTCATAAATACATTCCACATCTTTCGCCGTAATGACCTCATCTATCGTTACATTGCAAAATAACGCTATTTTAGCCTTGATTTCTTTGGCCAGGTATTTGTTTGTGCGACAGAGAAGGATATCCGGCTGGATACCTATACTGCGGAGCTCCTTTACGCTGTGCTGGGTGGGTTTTGTCTTAACTTCTCCTGCGGTACCAATATATGGAACCAGGGTAAGATGGATATACAGGGCATTTTCCTTGCCCACATCCGTCCTGAATTGACGGATAGCCTCCAGAAAAGGGAGGCTTTCTATATCTCCCACTGTTCCGCCGATTTCGACGATCACGACATCCACGGAATCTGCTACAAGTTTGATGCTTTGTTTAATTTCATCTGTAATGTGGGGAATCACCTGGACCGTACCCCCAAGATAATCTCCTCGGCGTTCCTTGGTAATCACAGAATGGTATATTTTCCCTGTGGTAAAGTTGTTGTCATGACCCAATATGGCACTGGTAAATCGTTCGTAATGCCCGAGATCCAGATCCGTTTCCGCACCGTCATCCGTGACAAAAACCTCTCCGTGTTGGAACGGATTCATGGTTCCGGGATCTACATTGATGTAGGGGTCCAGCTTCTGTAGGGTTACTTTAAGTCCGCGGCTTTCTAAAAGTGCTCCGATGGCTGCAGAAGCAAGCCCCTTGCCCAGGGATGAAAGAACGCCACCGGTCACAAATATGAATTTTGTTTTATTATCCATATGTTGCCTCAGCTTCAGATGAGACCTTTGTAAAACATCCCCTTTTGCCCAATTCATGCGTCATGCTCAAATTTTAATCCTCGAAATACTCGATGTATTCGTGCCTGCCCCGTGAAATGCGAAGCCTATTTCTCTGGGGTGGTTATAATTTTCGCATTCCTTGGACTTGAACAAAATTGAACGTTTTTCAAAGGTCTCAGATTTGGGATCGAAACTTACTCATATAGTTTCTTAAAGTCCTCAATGGTTTTTTGAACTTCATTTAGATCTTTTTTATTTTCTTGTTCCTGTTCAGCAGTAGGGCTCAAAGGATAGATAGATTTAAGGTGATTTATGTCAAAAAGCTTTTTTGAAAAAGAAGGATTTACCTTTATGTTTTGCACATGAATTTCTCGTACGAGAATGCCGGCCATAAAAAACTCGATTCGCATGGGATACCAGGTATTCTGAACCTTTTGCCATTCGACATACCGAATCTCTAAGCTGTTTTTCCGGCTTTGTCCGGGCTTACTCGTCATTATCCAGCGAAACGGTCTGAATGTGTCCTTGTCCAGCCATACCTGAGGAGTGGTTTCATCCGGATATTGGGCGCCCAAAACATATGCCGGTTTCCCCTGAAAGCGCCCCAGGCTTGAAATCGTTACATCCACACCCAGAAGGGAAAGCTTGTTTTTAAGCATCTTCCTGGGTTTGAAAAGAAGGATGTTTTTATACCGATCATAACGGTTGTCTGATTCATCGGCAACCTTTCCGTCAATAACGGTTACGGCCTTGCCTTTTGATAACAC
The DNA here is from genome assembly GCA_050123435.1 of Desulfobacterales bacterium. Lineage (GTDB taxonomy): Bacteria > Desulfobacterota > Desulfobacteria > Desulfobacterales > UBA11574 > S5133MH16. The sequence goes on along the minus strand of JASFHC010000020.1, from coordinate 10,597 downwards.
ATGAATCCTGTGAACCTGTTCGGACAACGTGTCCGAACGGAACATCTCCGGGAAAACGTATCTCAGGGTTTCGCTGAGTTCAACACCGATCTTTTTCGGGGTACCGTCATGAATGACTAATGTTTGAGAAACCAATAGGCTTTTGGCTTTCCCAAGATTTTGGGCCATCAGTTCCAGGAGATAGGGTCCGGGCAGGACATAGGCATTTGTCGTTGCATACAAACATGTCGCTACCGAAACGACGAGAAAAATGACCAAAGATTTATTCAGGTATTGATGCAAAAGAAACCTATAGTATTTCATCTGCGAACGTGGCTCCGTCTCCAAGTTCCTCTTCAATCCTGATGAGCTGGTTATATTTGGAGATCCGGTCACTGCGGGACATGGAACCGGTTTTTATCTGGCCGCCGTTTACACCTACCACAAAATCTGAAATAAAAGAGTCTTCTGTTTCACCTGATCTGTGAGAGATAACCGTGGTGTAGCCGACCTGTTCGGCCATGTCAATGGTATCGAGGGTTTCGGTAACTGTTCCGATCTGATTCAATTTGATCAGGATCGAGTTTGCAACTCCTTTTTCAATCCCTTTCCTGAATATCTTGGGATTGGTTACAAAAATATCATCGCCAACGATCTGGATTGATCCTTCCATCCGGTCGGTCATCAATTCCCAGCCTTTCCAATCCTGCTCGGCAAGACCGTCTTCTATACTCAGGATAGGGTAGTTTTCAACCAAATCTTGGTAATAATCGATTAGCGTTTGGGCGCTGAGCTTTTTATTTTCTGATTTCAGGAGGTATTTTCCCTTTTTGTAAAACTCACTTGCAGCAGCATCCAGGGCAATCCCGATATGACTTCCCGGTTTGTATCCGGCAGACTCAATTGCGCTAATAATGAATTTTATGGCTTCTTCATGAGATTCAAAATCCGGAGCAAAACCGCCTTCATCCCCCACGGCAGTGCTGAGGCCTTTGTCTTTAAGTATGTTTTTCAAGCTATGAAAGGTTTCTGCTCCCATCTGTATGGCCTGAGAGATGGACTTGGCGCCCACAGGGACAATCATAAACTCCTGTATGTCAAGATTGTTGGCGGCATGGGCTCCTCCGTTTATGATGTTCATCATGGGAAGTGGAAGACATCTGGCATTAATCCCTCCAATGTATCTATAGAGAGGCAACCCGTAGGCCAGAGCAGCAGCCCGTGCTGCAGCCATTGATACGCCGAGAATTGCATTGGCTCCCAGCTTGGATTTGTTGGGTGTACCGTCCAGTTGTATCATGAATCTATCCAATGCAACTTGATCTGCTGCATCCATACCCCGGATGGCAGGTCCGATTTTATCCATTATGTTTTTAACGGCAGTGAAAACTCCTTTGCCACCAAACCGTTTTGATCGTTTATCACGAAGCTCTAGTGCTTCACGTTTTCCTGTGGAAGCACCGGAAGGAACTGCCGCGCGCCCCACAGCACCGCAGGAGACAAAGACGTCCGCTTCAACTGTAGGATTGCCTCTTGAATCGAGTATTTCCCTGGCTTTTACATCAATTATCTCGGTCATGTTCCCCTCCTTTAAATCTTATTCCTAATTGTTGAGACGGGTACGAATTTTCCATCCGGCATTTATCTTGTGGTTTTTGCAGCGTTCGACGAGATTCTCATTTTTGCACCTTGACAAGATAAAAATAGATGTTACTCTTCTAAAAATCTTATGTCAAGAAGCGGAAATACGATAAGGTTTTTTATTTTTTGACGTTCAATACAAATTTGTGGATCGCTTTTTTCCATTGTTATGCAAAACTCAGATTTTTATTCTAATGCTCATCTTGTTGTCGCTGCGATAAGAATTCTTACACACCAGAATTCTACACCTCCTTCTATGGATGAGGTTTGTCGGATCATATATTTTTCTCCGGAACAAGGCAATTTTATCTGTAAAAAGCTTAGAGAGATCGGGGTTGTAGATATGGTTGAAGGTGGCTTTGGGACTCGCCTTTTTATCAAAAACCACTTAAAAATAGAAGAAATTCCCAAGGCCAAAAAAGAGGACACGCTTGAAAAATCCCTTAAAGCATTTCAGAATTCCAAAAAAGATTTTACCCAGAAAATAGAGTCTTTTCAGGCCAAGCAGGCAAAAAAGCAAAAAGATCTTTTTGCTGCCTTGGAAAAAAAACTGAAAAAAGACTCGAACAAATAAAAAGATTATCATGAAACAGTACCAGGAGGCAATTGAGAAATTTAAAGAGGCGATAAAACAACAACCCGAAAATGCCGAGATATGGTGCAGTTGGGGGGTGGCTCTTGTGGAGTTGCAGGAATACCAAGAAGCTGTTGAGAAGTTTGAGAAGGCTTTAGAAGTCAACCCTGACTTCGTACCTGCGTTGTACGGTTGCGGCTTTGCATTAATGGCTCTTGGCCGAAAAGAGGAAGCATCAGGGAAATTTAAAAAGGCTAGAGAAATAGCTCCCGATAGCGCAGAAGATTCAAGTGTAAATGAGTAAAATTTTCATCTTCTTAACGTTGCAATCAGCCTGTTAGGTTCCTTAAAATAATCAAATGCATCAATGATACTTTTACAGACAACATCTGCGCACACCAAGGTTTCAACGCAAGCACCCTCTTCTTGAACCAAAGCAATTCCCAAACACGCTTCCTCTATCATTAATCTGTCATTATTTCCGTTACCTATACAAACTGTATAGTATTTCCCGATACCCGAAACATACTCAAGTTTGCTATAGGCTTGATTTTGCTCAGCGATCTTTATCAGCTTGCAATTAACATTTTCCAGTTCACGTTCGACAAATCCATAAGTATCAGCGGTAATTACGTGAAACTCCATATCCTTGGAAAGCTCATTAATAATCTCACGAACCCCGTCAATCAATTTTCCGTCAACGGCAATCGTCCCATTGTAATCACACACAACATGTTTGATCTCTAATCTTGTATATCCCGGAATATCAATTATCATCATGAGTTCCTTTCTTGTTTGTTCGAAAATGACATGAAATGAGCGGGTTATCTGAGATTAATGGTCTCAAGGTATTCCTTAACGCTGCCGATGGTTCCGATGAACATCCTTGATCCGGCCATAACCGTGAAAACGTCATCCACATTACCGCAGGTCCTGGCAAATTCCGGTCCTATTACAACTGCAGGCTCCGGTGCATCGGGTTTTTGGGTCATGGCAGCCACATACATATCCAGACGCTCTTTTAATATTTGAAAATAATCGATATTATTGCCGATCATCAATCCTGTTGTTGTAGATATGCTCTGTGAAAATTCATGAACTGCCTTCCAATATTCCTCTAAAAGCTGATTTTTTCGGGTGAAATTTTCCAGATAATAGGAGATGCTCCAGCCGATGCTGATAATTTTCAGTATCTGGAGTTCGTATTCAACCTTGCCCCGCTTGATGTCTGCCTTTTCCGGCAAATGTGACATAAGCGTTTTAATGTCTTCACGGTTTATTGCAAAGTTAAACAGATCCTCTCCTGCTTTTTCAACGCCTGTTTTTTTTTCTTCCGGATCTTCCATTGTTACATGGCCTCGTTGTTCGATTCTCATAATTGAGCAGACGGGGTGTTTTTTTTATTCCCATAAACAGGCTGGCTTTCATGGAATATCAAATTGAGTGTTTTTATCTCTAACGATCAGGACCGGACAATTGGCTTTGCGAACTACTTTTTCAGCAACGCTGCCCATGAGCATGTGCGAAATACCTGTTCTGCCGTGGCTGCCCATCACAATCAAGTCCATATCTTTTTCCTTCGCCTCTTTGATGATTTCCACAAAGGCCTTGCCCTGCCGTATGACGGTTTCCACTTTAATGGTCTTTTTGATTGGTTCGGCTACCTTGCTTAGTTCTTCATATGCCTGCTTCTCCATTTTTTCCGAAAGTTCCTGCGGCGTAAAAACAAGGATCTGGTAATGCTCAAGTTCATGAAGATGCTCTACTACGTGAAGCAACAGAAGCTCAGCATGATGATGAGATCCTAAAAAAACTGCGTATTCCAAAGCGTTAGCGGAGATTTCCGAAAAATCTATCGGGCATAATATTGTTTTGATTTCCATTTTAAACGCTCCTCTTGATGCGCTATGAATAAATTTTAAGTGTGTTTAGAAGTTGTTATATGAACAGCAAGATACCATAGCCTCGGCTTTTTTGCTTCAAACAGGTGGAATGTCTCAAAATGAAAATCCGATATTTGGAAGATAGAACTTAGTTGAGCAGCTCCCCGAAAGGCTAATTTTGTCTACTGATCAAGCTGAAAAAGGTAATGTAAAATAAGTCTTATTAACACAGAATTATGATAGGTTAAAGACCTTTTCGACAATCCCAATGTAGATTATGTAGACTTTTTTTTATGAAATAAAACGGAAAGAGAAATACTTTTTGCAAAATATCTGGATGATAAGTGGTGCTTGACAGTCTGGCTTGTCTCTGGTAGTTTAAATTTGTTGGTCATCTCAACCGATTGGCTCCCAAACGTTGCGCTATCCTTGGATTTTACACACAACCAATTTTCCATACACTATCTTACAGAGTTGTGCCAATAAACTAATTTTATACCTGTCTTTGGGCATGTTATCTTTAAGTTAATCCATTTGAACGATTTCGAACAACAGGGATGCACAGGTTGAACAGGGAAAAAGGGTATAGAGTTTTGATTGTTGACTAAATTCAAAACGCATTTTCAATGATTAATTTTCATATCGGAGGTGCGCCATTATCGAAATCACACAACATAAAGGTGAGTTGACGACGTATAGGATTCTTCAGAAACAGGACCGGAACAGACTTAAAAGCAAACTCAGACAGGGCACCCGGCAAAAAAAAACCGTTCTAATTATCCCGCTTCTGGCAAGCGAGTTTACAACCACCGAAAGCCGTCCGGTTTTTGAAAATATTTTGAACCAGCTAAGACAGGTGCGATATTTTTACCGGATCATTTTCGGTCTGGACCGAGCATCAGAGGATGAAGCGTTATTGTTGCGAGATCTCTTAAAGCAACATCAGATCAAAAATTACATCATTCAATGGAATGACGGGCCGATTTTTTCCCAGGTGTATGAAATGCTGAACCATGCCGGATTTGTATTTCTTGAACCCGGCAAAGGAAAGAATATATTTCTGAGCTTCGGTATCGCGCTTGCTTTAGGGGCAAAGGCGGTAGGAGTGATTGATGCGGATATTCGATCCTTTGAGCGTGTTCAGGTCGATAGGCTCCTGTATCCCGTGGTGGTTCACGACTACGACTTTTCCAAGGCCTTTTACTATCGCATTTCGGAAGAAAAGCTTTACGGCCGGGTCAAACGGCTACTGCTCGATCCCCTGTTGCTTGCTCTGAGGAAAAAATTTATGGAAACCAAAGACCATAAGATGCTCGGGCTGATCGACTTTTTGATGCAGTTCCATTATCAACTTTCCGGCGAAGTCGCATTTAACAGTGAACTGCTCAAAAAAATTCACTTTGCCACAAACTGGGGAGCGGAAATTTACACGCTGATCGAAATTTATCGGAAAGCGACATCGGCGGCTCAGGTAATGTTTTCCCAGAAACCTTTTGATCACAAGCACCAGGAAATTTCCGAGGCAGATGAAACAAGGGGGCTCAATCGAATGGCCATTGATATTGTAACCACTCTAACCAGCGCTCTTGTCGAGGATGAAGGCTTGGAAATTTCTGACGATTTTTTCCGTGATCTCACTTTGATTTATTCTAAGATTGCAGAGCGGCGCATCAAGATATATTCGGATGAGGCGGCATTCAACAATCTTATTTATGATCGCGACCAAGAAGAGCAACTTACGCGAAGAGTTTTCCGCAATTGTATATTACGTGCGGGTGAGATTCTGACAACCCAGTCCTTGATCACGGGCAGGTTTATGCGTGTGATTCACACCTACCCGGAATTTAAGCCGCATTTAGATGCCGGTCTGGCGGAAACAATTATGTCTGTGGAAAATCAGATGAAACGCGCCTTTTTTGAAATACCGCAGACGGCTTCTTGGGACCGTATTACCGAAAAGCTTCCGAACATCCATGACGATCTAATCACGGCAATCAAACAGGAAGAAAATCGGTTTTTTTGAAACCACTTCTAAACAGTTACCGGGAAAGACTCTCTAAAAATCGCTTATAAATCCATTTTGTTTCCAAAGATTTTTCGATAAAAGGCAGATGCCCGCATTCCTTAAAAATCACTGAACGGCAGTTGTTAATACCTTTCTCAAAAACTTCAACAGCGCTCCGGTGCACCATACGATCTTCCGCGCCCCATATGGCCAATGTCTCGGCACGTATTTCCGATAAACGATTGTCTAATAGATACAGGCCCCCATCGATGATGTCGGTTATTAACTTTTTCCGTAACGCATACACTCGCTCACCCTCCCGGGCAAAGTATTTTTTAAAGTGACGGGGAATTTGGGGAGGATTAAAGAAAAGAAAAGACACAAGCTCGTCAAACTGCTCCGGGGTCTTGTAAAGTAGCACATTTCGGCCTTCAGTGATATAATGTATCCAAGCATCGCTCGGTATTCGAGTCGTTACACCCGCTGAATCCATCAAAGACAGGCTGAGTATGCGATCAGGATATTCACTCGCGTAATATCCGCAAACATATCCTCCCATGGAAATCCCGAACAAATGAAATTTATCGAGCCCGATGGCGTCGCTAAAACGATTGAGGCGATTCACTTGACTTGGTATATCATAATTTTTAGAATAGATTGGTATATTTTCTCCAAACCCCGGCAAATCAGGAGCAATGACTCTATAGCAAGGGCTGAATGCAGACAAAAATATTCCAAAACGATCCTTGTTAGCTCCGAAACCGTGTACGAACAAAATGACCTCTCCCCGGCCGCCGGCCAGATATGCCCAGCGATGATCGTCTACCATAACTTCAAACCGATTGACTCCGGAATACCAGCGACATCCATGTTTCACACATTCCATAATAACCGCCGGAAAAGGAAGATACGTTACGCAATATTTTACAAGCTGTATTGCAAAAAGAGAAAGTAATCGTTGAAATGTCGAACCTCCGAGGTTTTTGGATAAGATTAAAGAATATTCTTTTCTCATAAAATTTGACTTCCAACTCATTTATAGAATAGTTATGAAGATGCATCTGAATCCAAAAAAATATATAATAAATCAAATACATAAAATAATTTTCCCGTTTTGTTTACGCTCAATAAAGGTAAAATCTTATTGTAACGATATAAAAAATAGAGGAATTTTATGTCATTTATGGTTATAATTGGTTATTGCTTTATTTGACAAGTAAAAATATTGACAATAGATATTTAATTATTTAACTCAAATAAAACAAGCATCAAAATTTCTGATTAACAGAGAAGGGAGAGAAAAATGAGAAGATTATCAATTGCATTAATTTGTATGGCCTTGGTTGTTTGTCTCTTGCCGGTAAGCTCTCCGGCCCAAGAAAAGGTTTTAATGATGGCGACGACCACCAGCACGGACAACACAGGCTTGCTGGATTATCTTGTTCCAAAATTCAAAGAAACAACCGGCATTGAGTTAAAGTGGACAGCCGCAGGCACCGGTAAGGCACTTAAACTGGGCGAGAACTGCGATGTGGACATTCTCATGGTTCATGCGCCGCCGGCCGAGAAAAAATTCGTGTGCGATGGATTTGGTATGGACCGTCGCGAAATTATGTACAACGATTTTGTTATCATCGGACCTGCAGGGGATCCTGCCGGAATTAAGGGGAAATCAATTAAAGATACATTACAGACGATTACGGCGAAACACGCTGTTTTCGTCAGCCGGGGCGACGATTCCGGAACCCACAAAAAAGAACTTTCGTTGTGGAAGGCGGCAGATCTTCCGGTCCCTGAAAAGGAAAACTGGTACGTTCAGACCGGCCAGGGGATGTTGGCAACCATTAATATCGCTGCGGAACGAGATGGGTATACCATGACCGACAGAGGGACCTACATCAAATATGAAGACAATCTCAAGGGGAATCCATTGCTTAAAATCTTAGTGCAAGGAGACGCGGTATTGCTCAATCAGTACAGCGTGATCGCCGTAAATGTTAAACATTGTCCCAAGACTAAATACGACATGGCCAAGCAATTTATCGACTGGATTGCGGGGGCAGAGGCGCAGCAGTTGATAAAGGATTTTAAACTGTTAGACAAGCCATTATTTACACCCAATGCAAAAATGTAGCCATCTGTCTAATCCGGAATTGTCATGAATTTCATATTAGAAGGATTTTTCGAAGCCTATAATTTATTGGTGAGCGGCAACCCTGAAACCTATTCTGCAATACTTGTCACTGTAAAGGTGTCGAGCTTTTCCATCGCATGCAGCTTGCTGCTTGGGATTCCGCTTGGGTTTTGCCTCGGCTATTTCGACTTTAGCGGAAGAAAATCCCTCAGGACAATTGTGGACACGCTGATGGCCCTGCCCACCGTATTTATCGGCCTGCTTGTGTATGCATTTATAACTCGCCGTGGTCCTTTGGGAAACTTCGGTCTGCTGTTCACCTTGCCCGGTATTGGAATCGGCCAGACCATTTTAGCATTGCCCATCGTAATCGGTCTGAGCGCTACTGCGGTGGAAAGCATGGATCAAAAGCTTCGAATTGCCATCATGTCAATGGGCGCCAATCGAAGGCAGCTTTTTTTGACCAGTTTATGGGAATGCCGGCATGGCATACTGGCAGGTGCGATCGCTGCTTATGGACGCGTTATGACGGAAGTGGGGATTTCGATGATGGTCGGGGGCAACATCAAATGGCATACGCGCACCATTACCACGGCGATTGCACTGGAAACAAACAAAGGGCAATTTGGTATGGGGGTCGCCCTTGGCCTGGTACTTTTGGCCATTGCGTTTTGTGTTAATCTCTCCGTTTCATTTTTACGCAGAAGGTATTGAAATTGCATCTGCCCATCTATGAAATCCGATCACTGAAACATTCATATGGCGGTCAACCGGTTCTGTCGATTGAGCATCTAACGGTTAAACAGGCTCACATCGTGGGACTCATCGGTCCAAATGGTAGTGGGAAAAGCACGCTGCTGAGATTGTTGGGTCTGATAGAAAGACCTGCCCAGGGAGAAATTCTTTTTAACGGCTGTCGGGTTGAACCGTTTTCAGATGAAGCCAGATTTCTTATCACAATGCTCCCACAAGAGCCCTTTCTCATGAAACGCAGCGTCTTTAATAATGTTTCCTATGGTCTCAAGTTAAGGGGCAATGGCAGGGATATTGTGGATAAAGCCAACGAAGCGCTTTCTCTAGTAGGCTTGGATAGTAAAGATTTTGCCCGACGGCCCTGGTATGCTCTATCCGGAGGGGAAGCTCAGCGTGTGGCGTTGGCAGCAAGACTGGCATTAAAGCCCAAAGTCCTTCTATTAGATGAACCAACGGCCAGCGTAGATGCTGCCAGCGCACAGCTTATTAAAGAGGTAACGCTTCGGGCACGCCAGGAATTGGGCACCACGCTCATTGTTGCCAGTCATGATTGGCAGTGGCTTTATGAGGTCTGTGATGAGATCTTGCATTTGTTCAAAGGCAGAATCTTTGGAAGAGGCCGCGAGACAATAATCTTCGGCCCCTGGCAGAAGTTGGGAACGGGAAAATGGGGAAAAATATTATCCGACAAGCAGCAATTGCTGGTACCGCCCCCTCCCAACCAGGAAGCTGCTGCTGTAATTGATGTTATGTCTGTTAGCGAAGACCGCTCAACTATGACAGGTGAAGGTATTGTCCTGAGCGGCACCGTTTCCCGGCTTAGCCTGGAAAGAAAAACCGGCCAATTATTTGCCACTATTCTTGTCGGGGATTTCCCTTTTAAAGTGGGGTTAGCTTTTCAACAGGGCAAAGAGCATACCATATTTCCGGGGAAACCCATATTTATCCGTTATCGCCTTGACCAGATCAAATGGATTTAAATGATGACCCTCAACATCCATGTTGAAATCATATCCCTAAGGCTCTACCCCGGATATTTCACGAGTATGAGGCATTTATTTGCGAGATGTTCAATGACGCAGCCGTACCGATGAGCTATCGGCTGGAAGAGCATGGTTAGCCGAGCCTGACGGCTGTTCCGTACACTAACAATTCAGCTGCACTGCCAACAACACTCGTAGTCATATAGCGAACATTGATGACTGCATCGGCTCCCATTTCAGCAGCCTTAGCTGTCATCCTCTCGGTAGCTGTTGACCGAGCGCTTCCCATCATATCCGTGTATTCAGTCAACTCACCACCGAGAATCAGCCTGATTATGGCGGATAGATCTTTGCCAAGCCATATTGCAAATACTGTGTGTCCCTGGACCAGACCGAGAATCTCGGTGATTTCTCGACCGGGTAGTCCATCGGAGTTCAACAGCAAAACCGTGCGATCGGACTCAGTAGCTGGCGGCTCTTCAACTGATGCCGTTTGTACCCTTTGTTCGAGGGCTAATGTCGCTAGTACCAAAAGGATACCCCCCAAAAGGCAGAAAACCGCTATCCTCAGCCACCAGGGCACGACCGGATCATCGGCAACCATTACATACCATGGCATCCCAGCAAATACTGCGGTAAAAAGTC
>JASFHC010000019.1:0-16842 GCA_050123435.1 Desulfobacterales bacterium | reverse complement strand
CGAAAGGGACGTAATCCCCAAACAGGGGAACCTTTGAAAATTAAGGCAAGAAATGCTGTAACATTTAAGGCTGGGAAAAAACTCAAGGACGCTATTTAATAAATAGTCTATTTAACAAAAAAGGTCTGTTTTTTTTGACTGCTGGTTTCGTTCTGAGGGAAAGATCCATTTTTCAAAAGTGGTGACCTGAAGTTTGGAACTATGAGAATTTTTTGAAAGGAAGACGTCACTATGGCTAATGGTACTGTAAAGTGGTTTAGCGATAAAAAGGGCTTTGGTTTCATTGAACAAGAAGATGGTCCGGATGTATTTGTTCATCACTCAGGAATCAACGCAGACGGCTTTAAATCCCTCAAAGAGGGCGATCAAGTTACCTTTGACATAGAGCAAGGGAAAAAAGGTCCTGCCGCTATAAATGTCTTTGTAGTTTAGATCATGGTATTGAGAAAAAAAGGGCATTCCATGAATTTATGATGGAGTGCCCTTTTCATTTTTTATGGTATATATAATGAATAAAATTCAGTTTCAGGTTGCACTTATGGCAAGATATTTGGAATCGAGCACATCCCTATTTCCCATCATTTAACCCGATCAAATAATACCACAACGTGCTATATACATTTAAAATAATTATAAGGATATTGACAAAATTACCCTTTTAATATACGAGAATTGAACATGTTATTTTTGAAAACTGACTTCCATATCTTAACTCATGTTTAGGAAGACGATCCATGGAGATATACCTCAAATGCTGCCTACCTTGCCCCAGATGGGGCTATGCAATAAGGTTTCATTGTTACTACAAACAATTGGCTTCCATATTTTAAGTTTTGTATTAGTTCCATACACAATAATAATTTTTCAATTTATTTCACTTTACCCGCTCTCAAAAAGCGAGTTCTTATCATTTCATTCAACAGCTCATTGCCTTTCCTCTTTTTACTACTCGGGGATTAAAGTTTATCAGTATCTGAATGGGGGAAAGAGTGTAGATTACGGCTATATGTGCATGGTAGTTTCGCCATGTTGCTGGTTGAAAATGAATCTTTTTAGCGGAGGATGCAAAGATGAAATGTTTGAAGAAGTCTCTCATCGCCTTTCTTTATCCATTGCGGCCTTTTTTTGTCACTGAGGCTAAAGATCTCACTCACATCATTACAATCTGCGGGGGACTGTTCCTGTGTGCGTTCTCTTTCTGTCCTCCTGTGCATGCCCAGACGACCACCCGTGTAAGCGTCTCTTCCCAGGGAATCCAGGCAAATAGTTACAGCTATTCCCCTTCAATCTCGGCAGACGGGCGGTACGTGACTTTCGAATCCGAGGCTGACACCTTGGTCGCGGGAGATACAAACACTGAGTATGACATCTTTGTCCACGACCGCAACACCGGCGATACCAAGCGTGTGAGTGTTTCAACCGCAGGAGCGCAGGCAAATGATTCTAGCTATTCCGCATGTATCTCAGGAGACGGCGGGTTTGTAGCTTTCTTATCTTCTGCTGACAACCTGGTAACGGGCGACACAAACTATTACGCTGACGTGTTTGTCCACGATTGCAACTCGCGCCAGACCATTCGTGTGAGCGTTTCCTCCGCGGGGGAAGAAGCAAATGGTTCTAACTATTCTCTAGCTATCTCGGGGGACGGGCGGTATGTGGCATTTGAATCGGGGGCCAACAATCTGGTTGAAGACAGTACGGGCGCGGGGCACATCTTTGTCCACGACCGGATCACAGGTGAAACAACATGTGTTAGTGTTTCCTCCCAGGGAGAGCAGGGAAATATCTTGAGCCTTACGCCGTCTATCTCGGGAGACGCCCGGTACGTGGCATTTGCTTCCCTGGCTGACAACCTGGTGGCGGGCGATACAAACCAGGTCGGAGACATATTTGTCCGCGATCGGAGTACGGGCGAGACTACCCGTGTGAGCGTTTCCTCTAGCGGAGAGCAGGGGAATGATTTCAGCTATTCTCCCTCTATCTCGGCAAACGGGCGGTACGTAGCTTTTGAATCTTTATCTCGAAATCTGGTCGGAGGGGACACAAACGGTGATTATGATGTCTTCGTCCATGACAGGAGCAAAGGCAAGACAACACTCGTGAGCATTTCCTCTCAGGGAGAGCAGGGGAATAGTTATAGCCGTTATCCGTCGATCTCAGCAGAAGGGCGGTACGTGACATTTCAATCGCTAGCCGACAATCTGGTCGGAGGCGACACAAACGATGAGTATGATGTCTTCGTCCACGATCGGGTCACGGGTGAAACATCACGTGTGAGCGTTTCCTCTCAGGGAGAGCAGGGGAATAGCTATAGCCGTTATCCGTCGATCTCAGCAGACGGCCGGTACGTGGCATTTGAATCTCGGGCTGACAACTTGGTCACCGGAGATACAAATTATCTCCATGACATCTTCGTCCACGGTCCTATATTCACTGTACCCCCAACACCCTCCTACGCGATTAACCCTGCGATACCATTGCTGCTCTTGGATGAGTAACTCAAAGCGGCTACACATTTTGCATCTGAACCCTGTGTTCACTTCAGCGCTACCCGATATTATGTTTATTTCATGCTGGGGTTTACAATCAACAAGGAAAACCATGTCTATTATTGTAGTCATAAAAAATCTGAAAAAGTAGTGTGAAAGGCGATCGCTTGCCGATGATAAGATTCCCTGTATCCCGAAACCTGAATTCTCAAATATAGCATTTCGGAGAAATTGGGCGCGGCTGATTCAAAAAATATATGAGGTCGACCCGCTGACATGCCCAAAGTGCCAGGGGCCAATACTGGTAATTGTCTTTATTTCATGTACTGCTATATATGGCAATGCGCTTAATTTTTGTGATATCATATGGTTGTCTCTTAATAGGTTTTCACGGTAAAGGCTCTAAATTATTTTTACGGACCACAATATATAGTATATGCTCATTTCGCTGATTTTTTATAGCGCTGATTGATGTCTGCCTTTAGTGTGAATTCAACCCATTATAAATATTGTGTTAACTTGTTTCCGAAATCATATGTTCAGATCAGTATATTAATAATTGCAATTTCGGCAACAAACCGTCAATTTTCATTATCCTTACAAGTTTTGATGACGTCTGCTATTGTAAATAAAGTTAAACTGTCAAATGGGCGGATCGGGTCCGCCTGGAGACTAATCCATGGCATCCAGTACCTTGTACCCTTCCTGTTCAAGGGCCTTTTTGATAACCGTTGTATTGCAGGCCGAAAGCCGAAAATAATATACCCGTTTACTGATTTCTTGGGCGGTAATGCCAACGTTTATGATATCTCCGCCATTATCGTTTATAATCTGTGACACGTTTCTGAATGCACCCGGCTCATCTCCAACAACCACGTCAATTCGAGAGCTGGCGGTCAGCAGACCCATCATGTCAATAAACGCCCGAAGGATGTCCGTCTCGGTAATTATTCCGACAAGTTTGTCGTTTTTTACAACCGGTATCCCGCCGATTTTGTGCTTATAAATAAGTTGGGCCGCAATCTCCAAGTCATCATCAGGCCGAACCACAATAGGATTTCTTATAATCAAATCCGAAAGAGATACATCTCCCAGCATGGAAGGAATAAAGCCTTGTTTCAAATCCGCAAGAGTAACAAACCCTTTCAGGCGGTTACCCTTTCCAACCACAGGAAGGTGCCGAATAGAATTAACTTTCATAAGCTCGATTGCCTCCTGGATAGAGGCGTTTTCCGTTATGGTAATGGGATCAGGAATCATTAATGAATGAATTTTCATGGTATCTCCATCTGTAAACTAGTGTCCATTCAGCTCCAATGCATTCAATACCAGTGTGATGGGTCTGTCCTCTTCACTTCTCCCGGCAAATCGGATGGGACCCGGTTTTCTGTAGTTGTCATCACCCGGCGCCGCCGCAAGCCATTTCTCTCTAAATGCTTTTACCACTCTAAAAGAAACTGAATTAATATCCACAAGACTTTTTTCCAGAACAAGGGCCAATTTTCCTTTCCTCTCTTCAAGATGCATGAGCGGGGCAATGGGAATACCAATGGGCTCCCATTTTGAAAAATCCTTTTCCAAATTCATTATGGCCGCCATTTGTCCCGTAGAACCGTTTGCGATAAGGCTAAAAACCGTTAGCCCAAGGTTATACGTATAATTGCAGTCAAATCGGGTGGGGTCGTTTCCTCTGCCGTCATAACCGTAAAAATGAATCTGTGTTTTGAATTTGGGCACCGATTTCTGAAAAATCTTTTCTACAGGAGCAGGAATCTTTTCATCTTTTGAAATCACACCTTCCTTCTCTAGCTCCTGTTTGAGGGTTTTGGCGGATATGATGGATGTCTTAACCGACAAAAACCTGGAATCATCATAGTTTTTGAAAAGAATCGGTCCGAAGTAATCCGGATCAAGACCTCCTTTTTCAAGCGTCTTCCGGTAGTATGGTTTTTCTATTCCAATCTTGTACGTTCCATTCTCCTTTAAAATATTAAGATAATCTTCGACCAGATCCATAAGAACTTTTTCTGTCTTAACCTGTGAAAACTGGAAATTCCCGTGACTGTCTCTTTCCATGAGAAGGCCTTCCTGAAAAAAATCGGGAAGATCATTGAACAGTTCATCATCCCGTGTATTCCATATGGAAAAAGAAGCGCCTTCCCTTTCGAACCTGGCCAGACGCCTCAGGTATTCCAGCTTATCTTCAAGAACCGAGAAGTCCACGTGGAAATTTGTATCATGGGTTTGGTTATATTCTGCAATGATTGTGTTCAGCTTTATGATAAACACTTGTATTTCATTGATAAATTCCAGGACACCTTCGGGTATTACAATTACGCCGTAGTTTTTTCCCAGAGCAGCTCTTCTGACAATGCCGTCACATATTACACGGGAAAGGTGTCTTAACGTCATTCCATAGGCATGATAATCCACGGTCCCTTGTTTTTCAGCTTTTTGGATTCTCTCTTTATCTACATAATCGGAAAGATCCTCCCCGATAAGGGTCATATTGGCATGGGTCTGCAATGCAACTTCAAGTGCCAAATGGCTGGCGACCCTTCCCATGACCTTGCAGATATGCCAGTATTTTACATCCGAACTGCTGTCCGTGCATAAATTGGAGATCGCGTTGGCAAAGGCCCTGGCGGCCGTGTGAAACCCAAAGGACATGGCACACAAAACATTCCCTTCTGCGTCTCTTACCTGTATATCGCCATCAATGGTCTTGGGAACTCCGATAACCTGGATGCGATCTTGGATCAACTCCTGTGCCAAAAACGCCGCATTGGTGTTTGAATCATCACCACCAACAATGACAAGAGCATCCAGACCCAGGCTTTTACAGGTCTCTCTTGAAAGGGCCATTTTCTCTTCGGTATCTATTTTGGCGCGGCCGGTTTTTATCATGGTAAACCCGCCCAGGTTTCTATAGGAATCAACAAGAGGAGCGGTCAGTTCAATGGCTTCATTTTCAATGATCCCGTCCGGACCGAGGATAAAACCGAAAATTCTGGTTTCGGAATTGGCCGTTTTTGCAGCATCGTAAAGCCCCGCGATGACGTTATGTCCTCCAGGAGCAGGACCGCCCGAAAACACAATCCCGATCGCATATTTTTTACGATATCTTTGTTTGAGGGATTCTTCGGGGGAATCCACTCCCACAATAGATTGAACTTTGTTATTTATAATATCCGGCAGCTGTTTCCGGGCTTCCCTGTGAATACTGAATTTAAAATCATCATTATCCTTCAACACCGTATAGGAACTTGTAAATACGTCACATTTAGGCGGAATGTATTTTCTTCGTTCAATCATCTCCTGATTAATATTGCTGGCCGCTTTTTCGACTTCGGGATTTTTGAGGAGGTCTTCGATACTGATGAGCTTTGTATCTTTCATGGTATCGCTCCGTTACAAGTTATCATATGAGAACCGAATAATCCTTTCTTTTATACATTTATCGATAATAATATCTAGTCTGTAATGTTTGTGTCAAGTTTATTCATTTTCTTAACCTCCCAACCAGATATCCGTCCATTAAAAGATGCACCAAATGATGCATCACACAGACCACAAGGGCCAGCCCGTATTGCGGGAAAAGGGAAACCTGCAAAATGACCGAAAGCGGCAACGTTTTCTGGCTGCCCATAAAGATAACACTTTCTCTCCTGCCCCTGCCTAGTCTGAATAATTTGCTGGAAAGTCCTGCAGAACCTAAAAGTATCCCATGGAAGCAGAATACCAGTAACAAAATGATGCCAACCGACCCGCCGGTGCCTATGATCACATCTCTGGCTGAAGACATGGCCATCCATACAATTGCCAGGACAAAGCACTGGTTCAACACTTGCAGTTTCAGAACGAATCTATCTATGAAAGATTTTGTGAAAAACTTTATTGTCAACCCGGTGCAAAGTGGCAACAGAACATAAAACCCGAGCTTTATAACAATCGCCGGTTTATCGATGGAAACAACAGCGGTTCCGCCAACCAGATTCAGAAGGAGAGAGAGTGCAACCGGTATCGTAAAAACGGCAAGCCCGTTGGCCAGTATGGTAGTCACCAGTGCGTGCGCCATATTTCCTCCGGCAGCTCCGGTCATTACAACCCCGCTGCTTAATGTCGTGGGCATCACCGCCACTAGAAAAATTCCTATTTTTATCCCGGTCTCCACAGACGCCAAGCCGAATAATGCTCCAGTGATGGGTGCAACAAGAAAAATTATTGCCAGGGCAATCGCCATACCCTTTATATCCATCAGCCCTGACCTTATCTGCCGAGCATTTAATATCAATCCTGAAAAAAAGAATATCAGAACAATCACGGCATCTGGCCCCTGATGCATCTTGAACCACCTTCCCATACCGGAAACCGTTTCGGTCGGATCAGTAACAGTTACCGCAAAAACAAGAACAAGTCCTGCAATGAACCAGTATTTTTTAATCAACTCGGACAATGTGACATACCCTATTGCGATTTGCTATTTTATGACTATAATTGTTTTCTAAACTTGTTAGGCCGAATATTTTCAAAACATCCGGTTTATGTTGTCCGTCCCTGAAGGGAAAGGCAACCCTTTGCTGTCAAAGAGAAAAAATTGCTTTGCACATATAACAGGTTGCAATTATTAATTCCATAAAGAATATTTTTTCAAATTGTAAGTTTATTTTTTCGCAAACCTTTAGCAGGAAAAAATGACAAATACATATATTCCACCACATATTGTACCCACATAGATAAAATTATACCGTCTGTTGTGTTTTTCCCTTTACAAGCTGAATAATTCCTGTTATTTATTACGATTAATCCTTATCTATATAAAACCGAAACCAAAAAATATTTGTTGAAATGATACAATCACACAAAAGATAAATTTAAAATTAGTAAACGTCTTGGAAATTCTGATTTTTTTTGAATTCGCAAGCTCGACTTGTATAT
Organism: Desulfobacterales bacterium; assembly: GCA_050123435.1. GTDB lineage: Bacteria > Desulfobacterota > Desulfobacteria > Desulfobacterales > UBA11574 > S5133MH16. Next base: position 9,415 of record JASFHC010000019.1, on the reverse strand, counting down.
CCGGCCGATGCCGGGCTTGCAGAATTAAAGTGCAACAGGAGATTTAATCGCATGAAATTAAAAAAGCTGGAACTCAATGGATTTAAATCCTTTGTTGAAAAAAACAGCATTGAATTTCCTCCGGGTATTTCTGCGGTTGTAGGCCCGAACGGTTGCGGCAAAAGCAATGTCGTGGATGCAATTAAGTGGGTTATGGGAGAACAGAGTGTCAAGCAGCTCCGCGGGAAATCCATGGAAGACGTAATATTTTCAGGTACAAACGGAAAACCCGCATTGAATATGGCAGAAGTCTCCTTAACTCTTGCAAACGAAAACGGCAATGCTCCCGAAGAGCTAAAGGACTTCTCCGAAATCATGTTGACCCGCCGCCTTTACCGGTCCGGAGAAAGTGCCTACTTCATCAACAAACAGCAATGCCGGCTTAAGGATATCCATAATATCTTTATGGGAACCGGCATGGGTACAAAATCCTATTCCGTGATACAACAGGGAAATATCGGTGCAATTACGGATTCCGGGCCAGAACAAAGAAGAGTTTTTATTGAAGAAGCAGCAGGAATTACACGGTATAAAAGCCGTAAAAATGAAGCTCTCGGTAAAATCCAATCCACAAACCAGAACCTGTTACGGGTTACAGACATCATTGCGGAAATAAAGCGACAGATGACCGGCTTGAAACGTCAGGCTAGAAAGGCCGAGCGGTACAAAAAGCATCAAAAGCACATCAGGGAGCTCGATATCGCCATTGCATTGCATTACTATGATAACTATACCCATAAAATTGATGAAACCGATGCGGTATTAACAAATTTAAAGGATACAGACATTGAGCATACAACCCGGTTGAAAAACCTTGATGCGGAAGTTGAAAAGATCAAGCTTCGGCGTTCGGAGAAAAATCAGGAGATTTCGAACCAAAAGTCCAGTATATTCGAAATACAGCGCTACGTGGACCGAATGGAAAATGATATAGATCACTTTCGTAACGAGGTGGAACGTCTAATCAACGAATGTGGTGAACTTGAGTCCGCTCACAGAAACCTTGAAGAAAAAAACCGGAACTTGACCTCCGAAGTCGCTCAGGTTGAAACCCAGAATATAACCATTCATAACAACATAGAGACGGTAAGGGCGACCATCCACCGGGAACGGTCGGCCTCGCAAAACATTAAGGATCGACTCTCTGTGTTGAATCAAGAGCTTGAAACATGTAAAGCAAATCTAATGGATCTTGTCGCCCGGGAAGCACAATACAAAAATATCTATCAAAACGCTTCACGTAGCAAAGAAAGCCTCAAAAGACGACTGAAAACCATAGATGAAGAAGAAGCCTCAACCCATCAGAAAGTGGAAAAACTCCGAGAGAAAAAAATAACGGCCCAAAAAAAATTTGATTCATATAAAAAAGAGATCTATGAGTTGAACGAAACTGTCACCAAGATCAAAGCGCAGCTAAAAGAAAAAAGCAACGCTCTTGCAGAACAGGTGAAGCGGGTTCAGACCATTGATCTTGACAGAAACCAGGCCAAGTCATCGTATACGGCGTTAAAGAAAATGGAAGACAATTTCGAGTGGTATAAAGACGGTGTTCGAGCCATAATGAAAAAAAACAGGGCCGATAAACAGGGCGTTTCCCCGGAAGGATTAGAAATCGATGGCAAAGATGGCATCTTAGGAGTTATGGCGGATATCGTGGAACCCAAACCTTCTTATGAAACTGCGGTGGAAGCGGTTCTTGGAGAATCATTGCAATATATTCTTGTCCAGAGCCAAAAAACCGGCATAGGCTCCATCAACTATCTCCAAACAACCGGCGAGGGACGCGGAGGCTTTATTCCTGTCTCATCTGTCAAAGACATGGGATGGGACCACAAGGGAAACCCCGATGCTCAAAAAAGGCTTTTGAACCATGTTTCCGTTAAACATGGATTTGAAAAGGTAACCCAAGCGCTTTTAGGGCATGTGCTTGTTACCAACGATATTGAAGAAGCCATAAATATATTCAAGACGAATGGGGTATTCCAGACCATCGTTACCAAAGACGGAAATTTAATTTCTCATCAGGGCATCATGGTAGGCGGCAGTAAAGAAAAATTAACAGGAATCCTCGCAAAAAAGCAGGAGGTTAAAAAAATAGGACGTGAGATCAAAAGATTAAATCAAAGATATGAAACCGCCCGTCAAGATCAAGAAGAATTGGAATCTCAAGTTTGGCGCATTGAAAGCGACCTTCAGAAACTTCAAGCACAAATAAACACGGCAGAGCACCACAAAGTCGAATCGGAGAAGGACCTTTATAAAGTAACCGAGGACCTCAAACACGCCCAGCGACATCTTGAAATCGTCCGTCTGGAGCAAGAACGCCTTCTGGGCGAAGAGAGTGATATTGACGAAGAAATGACCAAATACAATGAGGCGGTTGCGGTCGTGGAAGATCAAGTTAAAAATGCTCAGGAGACCGTCTCTGAAAAACTGGAGCAGATCGCCGCTGTTTCATCCGAAATGGAAGCGTTTGATCGGAAAGTCGTGGATCTGAAGCTTAAACTGACCTCGTTAAACGCCAAACTGGAAAACAGCAATAATACCTTAAAGCGGCTAAAAGAGTTTCAGAATGATGGGATACAACAGCTCGAACAGCTTTCCCGGAATATTTCCCAAAAAAAACAAAAAAGAATCACTTGTAAACAAAAAATAGAAGAATATGAACAGACGCTTTCCGGCAGATATGATGATATGAAGCGCCTTGAACAAGCACTTGAAAAAGATGAGGAGGATTACACCGTTATTGACACAAAGCTGAGAGAAAGCGACACGATCATATCGGATATACAGACCCGACGGGATAAAACTCTGCAGAAAATTCGATTGCTTGAGCTTGAACAATCAGAGCGGTACATCAAACGGGAAAATATCGCCAAACGCCTGGAAGAAAGCTATCATGCTTCTCTATCGGTATTTAAGGCGGAATTCGACCATTTGGGAAATTCTCCGGACGCATCCATAGATGATATGGAAGATAAACTTTTCCGGCTCAGAAAAAAGATTGCAAATATCGACGATGTCAATCTTGGCGCCATAAAGGAGTATGAGCAGCTCAAAGACCGTTTTGACTTTCTAAACGAACAACGCGACGATCTTGTAAAGGCCATCGAAGACCTTCATAAAGTTGTCAAGAAGATAAACCGGATAAGCCAAGAACGATTTATCAATACCTTCCATAGTGTCAATGAGAAGTTGAATGAGGTGTTCCCCCGTCTTTTCGAAGGCGGCAGCGCCCAACTTATCATGACAGAGCCCAATAATCCCCTTGAAACCGGAATAGAGTTTATGATTCATCCTCCAGGGAAAAAACTAACAAGAATGAGTCTTCTTTCCGGAGGAGAAAAAGCACTCTCAGCCATCGCATTGATCTTTTCCATCTTTTTAATTAGGCCGGCATCTTTCTGTCTCATGGACGAAATTGACTCATCTCTTGATGATACCAATGTTTTTCGCTTCAATGATCTGCTTCGGCTCATTGGAGACAAATCTCAAATAATTATGATCACACACAATAAAAAAACTATGGAGTTTGCCGACACGCTGTTCGGGATCACTATGGAAAAAAAGGGGATTTCTAAGATTGTTTCGGTAAATTTGCAGAAGGTGGAAGGATAAACTTGGTGATGGCATTCAGCTGGTTTAAAAAAAATAAAGATATAAACAAAGAGGAAACGGTTCCTCTCGAAGAAACATTTCACCCCCAAACTGCACCTCAAGAGAACAAGTCTGCCACATTCTTAAAAGAGGGGGACCAGGAGAAATCCACCGGTTTTTTGAACCGTCTGAAAAAAGGCCTCTCAAAAACCCACAAAGTTCTTTCTACTGATATTAACGAGCTGTTTTCAGGCAATCGGAAAATTGACGATGAACTGCTGGAGGAGCTTGAAGAACTTCTCATCACCTCGGACATGGGTGTCCGGACCACCATGGATCTTATACAGAGCATCTCAAAAAAAAACTCAGAAATATCCGGCCCCGACCAGCTCAAACAGGCTCTTAAAGAAAAAATACTTTCCGTACTGAATTCGAAAAAACCTCTCCAGCAAAAAATTACGACCAAACCTTGCGTCATAATGGTAATCGGCGTAAATGGAGTAGGTAAAACAACGACCATTGGAAAGTTGGCAGCAAAATTTGTGGCTTCCGAAAAAAAGGTTATCATTGCCGCTGCTGACACGTTTCGGGCAGCGGCCATAGAACAGCTTGCTATATGGGCTCAAAGAGCCGGTGTAGAAATTGTAAAACACAAGGAAATGTCAGATCCTGCCGCTGTTGCCTATGATGGAATTGAGGCGGCACTGGCCAGAGGTGCGGATGTTGTTCTTGTGGATACTGCCGGCAGACTCCACACAAGAAAAAACCTTATGGAAGAACTTAAAAAGATAAAGCGCGCCATTTCAAAAAAACTCCCCGAAGCTCCTCATGAAATCCTTCTTGTTCTTGATGCCACAACCGGTCAAAACGCCCTTTCACAGGCCGAGCTGTTTAATAAAGCCCTTGACGTCACGGGAATCGCCCTTACAAAACTTGATGGAACCGCCAAAGGCGGAATCGTTGTCAGCATCTGCAGTACGCTTGAAATTCCGTTAAAATATATTGGCATCGGTGAAACAATTGAGGATCTGCAGGAATTTGATTCGGTCCGGTTTGTTAACGCACTATTTTAGGAAAACGGTTCTCCCGTATTTTTGAAAAACTACCCTCTCCAAATGTAATAATACAGACCGATAACGGTATTAAATATAAAAAAAGTGTTGATAACTGGTGTTTTATGTTGACATGAAATATTTGCTCATGTATGGATATTTTTAATATCGCCGTTTAACTGACGATTAATCAACAAAAAAGGGGGGGGTAAAGTCATGACAAAAGTAGAATTAGTAGAAATGATGGCTAAGGATGCAAAAATTTCCAAGGTTGCCGCAGCAGCTGCACTCGACTCTTTTATGACAAATGTAACAAAGGCCCTGAAGAAAAAGGACGGCAAAGTAACATTAGTTGGATTTGGCACTTTTGCGAAAATCCGTCGAAAAGCTCGAAAAGGACGGAATCCTCAAACCGGAGATCCTATTAAAATTAAAGCTTGCAATGTTGTAAAGTTCAGACCCGGAAAAAAACTCAAAGATGCGATATAACGAATCGGTTGAAGCGGTTTATTTATACGCACCCGAATAGATAAGCCGCTTCAATATGTTATTTCGAAGCCATTAAAGTCACCTTTATATTCTTCCCATGTTACATCCACACTAAGGACTTTTGCAATGGGCGGCCCATGCTTGCACCAGGCAAGCATTGAATCAACATTTTCTTTAGACCCTTCAAATACGGCTGCAACGGTTCCATCCCTCTGATTTTTTACCCATCCGAAAACACCGTATCTGGCTGCGGCTTTCTTTGTTTCCAACCTGAAAAAGACGCCCTGAACTCTGCCGCTGATCACAACACGAGCTCTTACTTTGTTTTCCATTCTTATTACTCCTCTTGGGATTGAAGATTTATAATGTTGTAGCCGTTCACGGATTTCTTGAAACCATAAATCTCAGTTATCAATCGTCAATCGTCAATCTCTTTAGGGCTTCCTCGTCAATAATCGGCACACGCAAGTCGGTTGCCCGTTGGAGCTTTGATCCCGGCAATGCTCCTGCCACAAGATAATCCGTGTTCCGGCTCACGGAACCGGTTACCTTCCCCCCGGCCGCCTCGATAATATTTTTGGCCTGGCTTCTGGTCAGGGTTTCAAGCGTACCGGTAAGAACAAATACCTTTCCTTCCAGCAGACTTTGTTTTCGGGTAGTTTCACCAAGAATCCGGACCCCGCCGACCATAATATCGTTCACTATGGTCCGGTTTTCAGACGCTTTAAAAAAGCCTGCGATACTCTCAGCGACAACCGGTCCCACTCCGTCAACGGCGGTAAGATCATCTACTGTCGCGCCCATAAGTTTTTCCAGACTTCCAAATGCTGTAGCAAGAATGCCGGCCACATGTTCTCCCACGTGCCGGATCCCCAGAGAATAAATAAACCGTGCCAAAGTAATCTGTTTGCTTTTTTCAATGGCGTCCATAATATTCTCGGCAGACTTCGGTCCCATGCGTTCCAGGTTTTTAAGCATCTCTTCATTCAATAGAAAGATATCCGCATATGAAAAGAGCAATCCCTTATCCACCAGCTGTTCCACCAATTTATCTCCCAGTCCGTCGATATCGAACGCACCCTTTGATGCGAAATGTTTGATCCGTTCTTTTACCTGAGCGGAACAGGACGTGTTAATGCACCGTAAGGCAGCCTCATCTTCAGCGCGAACCACAGAAGAATTGCATACCGGGCAATGGTGCGGCATATTAAATCTGGTTTCCGTGCCCGTCCTCCGGGAAGCAATCACTTTAACCACTTCGGGAATCACGTCTCCTGCTCGCTGAACCAGAACCGTATCACCGATTCTTATATCTTTTCTTTTTATCTCATCTTCGTTGTGAAGGGTTGCCCGGCTGACCCTGGCGCCGCCGATATTTACCGGAACAAGATGAGCTACGGGGGTTAACACCCCGGTTCTTCCCACCTGAACTTCTATGCCGGTTATCCGAGTCGTCTCTTGAAGCGCTTTAAACTTATAGGCAATGGCCCACCGAGGGCTCCGGGAGGTTGCTCCGAGAAGCCGCTGCAATCCCATATCATCCACTTTAATTACAACACCGTCAATATCATAGGGCAAAAGATGACGCTTTTCGCTAAGTTCCCGATAATATTCAAGGACCTCAATGATGGTGATTTTGGGTCTGATATGCGGATTGACTCTGAACCCCAGCTTTTGTAAGGCATTCAGGGTATCGGCGTGCGATTGCATAACAAAATCCGTAACAACACCGATGCCGTAGAAAAATATTTCCAAAGGACGTTTGGCCGTAATTCTGGAATCAAGCTGCCTTAAAGATCCGGCCGCCGCATTTCTGGGATTGGCAAAGGTCGGTAGATTTTCATACAGACGTTCCTCGTTTAACCGCTTGAACGCTTCCTTCCGGATGAAAACCTCCCCTCTTGCCTCAAGGCGTGTAGGAATGTTTTTATCTTTTTCACTTTCAAGAACCATGGGCACCGATGGGATGGTCCGGGCGTTTGAGGTAATCAACTCACCTTTGAAACCGTCACCTCGGGTGGACGCAGTGACCAGCCGGCCGTTTTCATAGACAAGCTCAACGGCAACTCCGTCTAATTTGGGTTCTGCCGTATAAATAATGTCACGGTCCGTACCAAGATTTTTTTTTATGCGAAGGTCAAAGTCAATGACCTCCGAATCACTAAACCCATTATCCAGACTCAGCATGGGAATGGAGTGCTCGAAAGTCTCAAACTTATCAAGGGGTGGAGCACCAACTCTAAGCGTGGGCGAATCCGGACTTGAAAGATTGGGATAGTCAGTCTCCAGCCGTATCAACTCCTGCATCATCCGGTCGTATTCGGAATCCGATATTTCCGGATCATCCAAAACGTAGTACCGGTAATTATGCCGATGAAGTGCTTCTCTTAAGTCCTCGATTTTTTTTACTACAGAAAGATCTATACGTTTTCGCATGAATTATGTGTCCCGATCATACCGGTTTTGCTAATTTTGAAAGTTCGTCTTTGACTTCATCAATAATTTCGTAAAACCATATTAAATCCTCTATGCTGAGACGTCCTGCCTTTCGCTGGGATTCTCCTCCGTCTTTTCTTGTAAACACCCGGGGACCGATCTGGAGTTTGGGTTCGCCGTTACCATACTGATTGATCGATACAACAAGTCCGGTTTCTTCACACTTCCACTTGTTTAACATTTTATCTTTTTCTGGGTCAAATGCCATATGTTCCTCCATATTAATAAGCAAATCAATTTTAATTCAATTGAGTTATAGTTATCCTCAAAAGTGATGTCAAATTCATTTTAGCCCCAGCCTTTGAGTTTTGATTTAAGGGTGGGATGAGACAATAGGCGTATCATTTGCACAGATACCTGTGCATGCACGCACAGTTATCTGTGCATTTTTCTTTCATGCCCCTACCCTTTGAGGTGAATCTTAAATAAAAAATCTTTTAAATACAAAATCATGATATTCTCAAATACCCATTTGACAAAGGCTTTCGAACACATTTATTTTAAAGCAGCGCTTAATATTCCGATGGGTGTAACGCAAATACGGATTTGGCACGAAAATTGACAAGAAATAAAGAATCCTGATCCCGAGGGATATGATTTGATTCCAGCCCAGAGAAGTGGGGTCACCCTTTATATCGTAATGGAATAATGGAATAGTGAGTATAAAAAAAGCGGAAACCATCCAATGAGCAAACTTCTTTTTATCGATGATGAAGAAGGGATCCGTCGTTCCGTGGTTCGTGCACTCAAGAACGAGCCCTATGAAACCTATACCGCAGAAAACGGTGAAGCAGGCATATCTTTTGTCAAAGACAACATTTTTGATCTTGCAACGGTGGTCTCGGATTATAAAATGCCGGGATTGAACGGTCTTGAAACACTTGGCGTCATCGGGTCCCTTAATCCCGAAATAACCCGTATCATTCTTACCGGATACGCAACCATGGAAGCAGCTATTCAGGCCACAAATCAGGGAATTGACGGTTTCCTGACCAAGCCCTTTGACAATATTGAACTCAGGGCCAAGCTCCATATAATTAATGTGCGAAAGCGACTCAAGCAATTTGTTTCCGAACCGGTGTATAAAAAGATTGAAAAATCACCTGAGGCTCTGAAACCCACATCTCATGAAGTATCCGTCCTTTTTTCCGATATCCGCGATTTTACCCGGATGTCTCAGCAGGTTCCGCCGGATACGGTTGCGGCATTTTTGAACAAAGACTATTTCACCCCCTTGGGTGAAATCGCATACCAATATAATGGAACCGTGGACAAGCATATTGGTGACAGCATTATGGTGGTTTTCGGCTCACCGGTCGAATGCGAGGATAATGCGATCAGAGCGGTAAGAACCGGCATTAAAATGCAAAAAAGAGCAAAGGAAATCGATAATAGACTACATAAGAAGAATGGGTTAGGACTTAAGATCGGTATAGGCATTTCAACCGGGAAAGTTTTTTCAGGCATTTTGGGATCATTGAGAATTAAGGAGTTTACTTCAATTGGCATGCCGGTCAATATTGCGGCACGGTTGCAAGGCATGGCAAAAGGCGGTGAAATCCTGATCAGTGAATCCACTTTTCAACAACTTCCCGGCGATATAGAAGTTGAAACACTTCCCTCGGCAACCGTCAAGGGGATAAACCAACCCATCACTGTTTATCGGGTCAAGGTATAAGTTCAATCCTTAGGACTAATTGAACAGCCTGCCTGTATGTTTTGGCCTGAAAAAAGAACCCCTT
>JASFHC010000018.1:0-17012 GCA_050123435.1 Desulfobacterales bacterium | reverse complement strand
TTGCCGCAAGTAAAGTTCCAAAATTTGTTGCTGGAAAGGCTTTGAAAGAGGCTGTGAAATAATTATTCGTTCGTAGATAAACTCCTTAGGCAGGGCCAGTAATAGTCCCCAGTTACTCGATAATATCAGAGCTTCAAAATCGAGGTGATATCCTTTTTTCAATAAGGGCAAATCCTTTTTAGGGGGGTTTGCCTTTTCCATTTTGATGATATATGAAAAAAAGTTAGAGTTAATTCAGGTTGCTAGAATGGCAAGATATCTTTTATAATTTTAAGAAGTTATTGATAAATATAAGGCTTCACCGTTCACTATAATTATTACTATCGGAAACAACTAAGGGTATTCCGTTTTGAGAATAAAAACAGACCGTTTCTTTACATCAGAATTGTTCATAACTTTCCTTTATCGATTTTGTCGAGCTTATTCATGGACATTTCGTCTAAAAGTTGAGAACGAGAAAGAATGGATGGATTATCTCGAAAATGGTTCGTCTATATTGCTTTGCACGTGGCATCAACAATTTTTTTCCGCTATTCGTCATTTTCAAACTTATAAAGTTTTCAATCCTAGTATTATGATCAGCCAAAGCAGCGATGGAAAAATTGTAGCCGGTGTGGCTGAGCGTAGTGGCTGGAATACAGTTCGTGGTTCTTCTTCAAAAGACGGGATGGTAGCTTTAAAAAAAATGATTGCTAATTTAAAAGAGTCAAAACTTGCGGCTCATATTGTAGATGGACCAAGAGGGCCTTCAGGCAAGGTTAAGGCTGGTGTAATCCGTTTAGCCCATGCCACTGATGCCGTGATTGTTCCTTTTTTTGTTTCGGCAGAAAAAGCATGGCATTTTAACAGTTGGGATAAATTTCTTTTGCCAAAACCTTTTACCAGGGTGTTACTTCATTTCGGAAAAATGACCAAATTTGATAGAGTGAAAGACAAAGAGCTTTTTGAAAAGCAAAGAAAGTCACTCGAAGAAATTATGCTTCCTGGATTAAAGATTTAAAATTTATTAACAGAGATATGGAAAACTGATATATGCAATTAGTATAAACTCTCTTTTGGTTGTTGTTTTGACAAGATATGCCATGTTCGATTTTACTTCAAAAGATAGACCTATGTGATGTAAGAGCTTATAAAAGATTTTAGGCGATATTATTTTATAGTCTATTTTATTGTCATTTGGAGATTTTCAAAATGCCCAGAAAACCGACCTATGAAGAATTAGAGCAAAGGAATAAGAAGTTAGAGAAAGAAGCTGTCACTCACAAACGAACAAAGCAAGCATTGCAGGAATCTGAGAAACGCTTTAATAATGTTACAAACAGCATTGAAGAGCTACTTATATTACTGGATAAGAATTTCAAAATACAGCTGATAAATTCTACATTGGCCAAAGCCTACAACGTTTCTGTCGATGAGTTTGCGGGGAAACACTGTTATGAGCTTTTCTACGGACGCAACGATATCTGTGAAGGCTGTCCGGCAATCAAGGTTTTAAATGAGGGGAAAGTGATACGCGCCGCCCTTCGATACCGGCCTGATGGTCATATTGTTGACAGAACTGCTTATCCCTTCATTGACGATAACGGCGACATCACCGGCGTTATCGTCATCGGTGTTGATATTACTGAGCAAAAGCAGACCGAAGAAAAGTTGAGGGAGAGTGAAGAAAAATATCGTCTTCTCGTGGAATCTACCCCTGATTGGGTTTGGATGTGCGACAGAAAAGGTCGCCAGATATTTTCTAACAACGCGGTAAAAGAGATTTTAGGGTATGAGATTCATGAGATATTGGGCAATACAGCACTTAGTCTGATATACAAAGAAGATCAGAAATCCGTTCAAAAATGGTTCCAAAAGGCAAAAAAACAGAAAAGGGGTTGGCGGGGTTCTGTAATACGTTGGCAACATAAAGACAAATCTATACGGTTTTTAGAGACTATTGCTGAACCGATTTTTGACGATAAAGGTAACCTGATTGGCTACTCCGGCATTGATCGTGATGTAACCGCCCGCAAACTGTCGGAGATGGCGTTGCAAAAAGCCCATGATGAACTACAAAAAAAAACTATAAGGTTGGAAGTCAAGAAAAACAGTCTTGAAGAAATAAATACGGCAATGAAAGTATTATTGAAAAAAAGAGAGGAAGATAAGATAGAAATAGAGAGCAATGTACTGACAAACGTAAAAGAGTTGATTGAACCATATTTTGAGAAAATCAAAAAAACCAAACTGGATGATCAACAGAGAGCCTTATTGAGCATTATGGAATCGAATATCAATGAAATTGTCTCTCCATTTACACGGAAAATGTCCTTGAAATACCTAAACCTGACCCCTACGGAAATCCGCATAGCAAACTTAATAAGGCATGGCAGTAGCACTAAAGACATTGCAGAAATTATAAACGTATCTCCACGTACGGTTGAAACTCACAGAAAAAACATCCGAAGAAAGATTGGTTTAGACCGCAAGAGGGCAAACCTCAGGTCCCACCTGTTGTCCCTTCATTAATTGGGTATTTTAACTACCTATTATTAACCCATTAATTCAGTCTTGACTTCTGGAAATAGTCTGTTATATGAAATTAACTTGAAAAAAGCTCGCCCGTCTTAGGAGGAAGGTTCGCTCATCTTACTTGGCAGTTCCTGCTTATGCCTCCTTATTATATGGGAAGGGGTGGTTTTGCCCGAAACTACCCTTTCTCATAAATGTATATTACGCCCAATTACAAAATTATGCCCAGTGGGGGGCTTCAAGGGTTGGTCCCGTTAACAGCGGGATCTAACCCTTGAAACATATTATAAGGGATTCCAGTTTTACGGTTTTAAAATAAGCATCTTCCAATCACCTGTTTCAGAAGGCAGGGTCACTTGACTCTGCCTTTTATTATTATTGCGAGGTTGTGATCACTGAAATCGATCGCACGTTTTCATCTTCATCAATATTTTCTTTTCATTTATACGTATCTCAAAAGCATATTTTCCGGAAAACATAGAATATATCAAAAAGATATCATAACCTTACCTTCAAGATAGTCATTTTTATACAAAACATTGGGTACAACCAGAGCGCATTTTCTATATTCTATGAAAGCGGCCGGATCTATGGTGAAAAAGGCTGGTGAAATGGTTTGTGTTCATCTCCGGCGACATAATTTAAGACGCCATGCCGCCACATACGTATTTCGTGCCGGCGTTCCAATTGAAATTTTCAGCAATGGCATTTTAATATTTCTACAACTCAGATGTGCCGGGTTAAGGTTAGTGATAGTGAAGCCATGAGATGGATTGTTAAAAACCTGTGTTACTATCTAAGCCTGAACAGCTGTTTCCATTCTTCTCCTTGTTTTTTGAAAACAACTTCATTCTTGCCGATACGAGTTACCAAAACCCTTTCGATGGACCCTCCTTCCCGAAGCACCCGACCGTTTATAACGGCAATGCGGCTCTTGGGATTGCCGGACCAGGCAATGGCCTGCAGATGAAGCCCGGACTCATGAGCCTGTTTAACGGGTATCGACAATATTCGTCTGTTTTTTGAATGTTGCCCGGATGTTTCGACTTTTCTTTTGGTGATGTTGTTTTTTCGAATCAAATTCTGTTTGGCCGATCTTTCTTTATCACGACCTAAAGATTTTGGAACGATACTTTCGGTTTTGTTAACCGGCACCGATTCCTTCTCCCGCTGTTTTATAATGGATGGGAATTCCTTGCTTACTGCTTGTGTAACCGCTGCTATTTTTTCGTCATCCTTTTTGGCTAACTTTTTTTTCTGAGACAAATTCCGGTCGGCCGTCTTTTTTTCGATACGGCGTAATGCTTTTGTATGCCCGGCTTCTGTTTTTGTTGCCGGTGAAGGTATATGTCCCCAGGGTTTTCGGCCCAGTAACAGGCCGCCCCCTGCAGCCAGAATCATGGCGGCAAAAATGACGAAAAACTGTTTTTTTAGGCGCAATTTATCCGTTATGCGCTTATGGACAATCTTTTGCGTATCTATTTCTTTCCTACGAAATTGAATTTTGCTTTTTTCCGGCAGTTCGCCTTCAATCTTTTTTAAAGCCTTTAATATGGAACTCAATGATAAAGCCAACCTTTCTTAGTTTCCATCCAGAAATGGCCCTTTTCCGCAATCTCTGCGCCTGCCCCGTGAAATGCAGAGCCTATTTCTCTGGGGTCAATCTGCGGAATCACTTGTGCTGCGTACCACTTGTATGCCTCCGCGGTATTCCATGATCTCCTTGACCTTGCGAAAAATTTCTCATTTCTGCATTGGAGACTTAATTTGTGTCCAATATGTATTTATGGATGTACACTAGTTATATTAAGAGTGCCTCATGGAATCTTAAAATTAGAAAACGTCGAAATATGGGGAATCCCTTTGAATTTTTTCTCATTGTATAGTGCTATTTTTGTTGTGGATCCTACAACACCGTCTGTATGTATTCCGTATTTCCCCTGGATATCTTTTACCGCCTGCCGGGTGTTTTCATCATAAAATGGGCTGAGTTCAACCGTGTTAAATCCAATATCCCGCAACAGCATCTTCAGGGTTATTATGGAATCTCTTGGATAATCCAGAGGGATGGTTCCTTTTAGGGAGAGAAAATTTTTCCATGGAATGTATGCCACGCCTAACCAATATGGTTCCAAATCAGCCGGCTCCAATTCTATGGAGATATCCTCGTTTCCTCCTCTGAGCCATATTCTTCCGTCTTCAATTCCATGAAGCGCAAGATATACGGGAGGACGGCCTTCGGAAAAATAAAATGCTAAAATGGCCGGCAGATTTAATTTTTTTACCGCGTTAAAACTACCGTTAATGCGACGGATTAAAAGACCGTTTTGCTCAGCGGCATGCTTGAAAAAGGCGTAATCATCACTGATACCGTCAAGATGCCGACCCATCTCAGATTTAGCGCCCCATAAATCCATAGCAACCTTAAGGGCCGCTTTTCTTGAATAAAACCGGTCCAATTTTTCAAGTAACCCTCCCAGATCACAGACAGGTTCATTAACGGTTCTCGGTTCGTTTAACGTAGGCGCTTTGGCCTGAGTCTTGTCCGTTGCCCTAGTCTGTGAATTAAGGGATACCGTTTCCGATGCCTTTGTTGGCGTCTTTTTTTGCGCATTAACGGATACCGTTGCCGGCATTTTTAAAAATGCAGTATTCATCTCTTTATTCAGCGCGTTATCCGGCGGCTTGTCCGGTACATCAACCGACGTTGAATCCGGTGCAGGGATAGAGGAAGGAGGTGAACTGAATATCGCATTTCGGTCAAGGAATCCAGAGCGGAAAACCATAACCACAAAAATAACAGTACACAACAGAGAGAAAAATAGAATTGTTCTTTTCCGGTTTTGAAGGCCGCGGCGTTTTACTTCATCCCTGACGCCCAGTTCGCGAATGGCAGTCGTGACGATCTTTCCGGAAATTATCTGTTGATCAAGAACGAATGCGTTTAACAGTGCCCGGTCACAGACGATATTAATTAATCGAGGGATTCCCCTCGAATAATTATAGATAGACCGATAAGCGTCGCCGGAAAACTGAATTCCGCTATTGTGCGAAGCAATATGGATTCGGTGTTGAATGTACTCTCGAACTTCTTTATTGGTCAAGGGGACCAACTGACATCTTAACGTTATCCTCTGATCCAGTTGCCTAAGTTCATGAGAATCGAGTTTTACTCCCAGTTCGGGTTGACCCACAAGAATAATCTGAAGAAGCTTATCTCTTGACGTCTCTAAATTGGACAACAATCGCAACTGCTCCAGAACCTCTGTGGTCAAGTTTTGTGCCTCGTCAATGATAAGGATGACATTTTTCCCCTGGGCTTTTTTTGCAATGAGAAAAGAATTCAGTCGGTCGATCAGATCTTTAGTGCTATTCGCATCCGAGGCGATTCCAAATTCGTCATTGATGGCTTTGAGAAGTTGTATGGAATTAAGATTTGGATTAAATATGTAAGCGGCTTTGGTGTTGTTATCCAGACCTTCGAGAAACGCCCGGCAGAGTGTGGTCTTTCCGGTTCCTACCTCCCCGGTAATTTCTACAAAACCGTCACCCTGGATCACTGCATAGGTTAGATGCGCAAGGACCTCTTCATGGCTTTTGCTCAAAAAGAGATAGGCAGGGTTCGGAACGAGCTTAAACGGTCTTTCTCTGAAACTGAAAAAGGTTTTGTACATCTGCGCCGGCCTTCCCCCCGGAATTATAGCCCGCTATAAGTAAAGAAAGAAGTAAAAAATACTAAATTTATAATACTAAGTTGGTGTTCATCCAAAATTGGCAGATTTTGGTACCCGGCAAGGCCCGAGCGAGTTTTCAACCGCAGGCATAGCGTGCTATTTCGAGGATTGAAAACGAGCGAGAACACCGCCGGAAGCCAAAGGATGCCGTTTATGGATGGACACAAGTTAACATCCGTATAAACGCAGCCAAGTTAATTTTTAATCCGTCTATAAATGGGTCATTTTACTTTGTTAACTCTTTTAAATTCGCCCTCTATCATTGAATAACACGGTCTAATGATTTTATAACTTGAAAAGCGTTTAAATTAAGACTATTATCATTGGAACTTTTTAAAAGCAAACATTGATTTTTTAATATCGGACTTCTTAAAAAGGGTTATAGCGTCCTTAGTTATTAACATGCCGGTATATGAATATACAGCGTTGGATATAAAAGGGAAAACTGTCTCAGGGATAATTAATGCTGAAAGCCCCGGTACCGCCCGTCAGAAATTGCGTGCATCCAGAAATTTTCCGGTCTCCATAAAAGAAGTACAGGATGCTGCCGCAATAAAATCACCTTCGTCTGTTTCAATTCTACGCTATTTTGCACGTGTCAAACCACATGATGTTTCTATGATGACAAGACAACTGGCAACGTTAGTTGGCGCCGGATTCCCACTTGTATCGGCTTTAGACACCTTAATACCACAAACCAGATCTCAAGTATTCAAAAAAATACTGGCAAAGATCAAGGATTCAATTGTGGAAGGAAACAGCTTTGCGCGATCTTTATCGTTGTATCCGGGAACGTTTTCCTCGTTGTATGTGAACATGGTCAGGGCCGGTGAGACGTCTGGAGCGCTTGAAATCGTTTTAGAACGGCTTGCAGATATTACCGAAAAACAACAGGCCTTAAAACATCGAATCAGATCAGCTCTGGCTTATCCGGTATTAATGTCCTTTATCGGAGTCCTTGTTCTATTTCTTCTGTTAACATTTATTGTTCCTAGTATAACTTCAATTTTTGAAGACATGAATCAGACTCTTCCTGCCCCAACGCTTTTTCTTATTAGTATGAGTAATTTTTTCAAAATATACTGGTGGATTATAGTTGTCGTGATTGGATTGATGCTGTTAACCTTGCGCATAGTAAAAAAGACGGTGAAAGGTCTTTATTTATTTGATAAAATTAAGCTCCTTCTGCCTGGTTTTGGAATTTTAACCAAAAAGCTGGCAGTCGCCCGCTTTGCCAGAACCCTGGGTTCGCTTCTTGAAAACGGGATTTCCATGTTGCCGGCACTTGGAATCGTAAAGAATATAGTAGAAAACGTGTTAATTTCCGATATTATTGAAGAAGCTTCACAAGAGGTCGGAAAAGGACAGGGACTGGGGTCGGCGTTGGCTGAAAGTAAAATATTCCCCGATCTTTCCATCCAGATGATTCAGGTGGGAGAACAAAGCGGAGAATTGGAAGCCATGTTGAACAAAATTGCGAATGTATTTGAAAATGAAGTGGAAACGAGCGTGATGAGCATGACATCACTCCTTGAACCCCTTATGATATTAATTATGGGCATTATTGTCGGTTTCATTGTTCTTTCCATATGCTTACCGATTTTTGAAATGAACCAGCTTGTGAGGTAACAGCAAGTACGGATGGAGAAAGAATGAAAAATAAGATTTTTTTTAAACAGGTAGACTATCGTGGATTTACGCTTATTGAACTGATGGTTGTCATCGTAATATTGGGAATCCTTGCCGGGCTTATCGTACCCAGGATAATGGGACGGCCTGAGGAGGCAAAGCAGCTTAAAGCAAAGATGCAGATCGAGAGCTTGGAGACCGCCCTGAAATTATACAAACTCGATAACGGCATGTATCCGGATACGGAACAGGGTCTGCAGGCACTCATTGAGCTACCTGAGACCGGGATAGTCCCCAAGAATTGGCGCAAGAACGGCTATCTTGAAAAAGGGAGGCTTCCGAAGGATCCCTGGGGAAATGAGTTTGTCTATCTTTCCCCTGGTGCGCATGGTGATTATGACATTATTTCGTATGGTGCGGACGGAGTCCCGGACGGAGAAGATAAGAACAGGGATATCAACAGTTGGGAAATCGAATAGTGACCAATTGGAAACGATTCATTTTTGCAATCAGGAGCTTTCCGGCTGACCCATGTATGAACACCCATGAATAGCGCTGAAACCACCAAGTGTCCTTCCATAACTGAAAATTTTTGTTCAAGATCAAGGCATGTGAAAAAAACAACCACCCCAGTACGATCTGCCGGACCTACGGGGCAGGCACGCATATGTTCAATATTCCGAGGATTATTTTTTAAACATAACGGCTTCACTCTTATCGAGCTCATAGTGGTTATTTCTCTGATCAGCCTTATGTTTTTTTTTGCCATTCCCCGAATTCAGGTTGATGTTCTGTCAGACAATTCCCAAAAAGCTTCCCGATGGATTATGCTGAACGTATCTGCATTAAAAGAAAAGGCGGTTCATGATCAAAAACGCTATGCTTTGCACCTGAGTATTGATTCAAACCGATTGTGGATAACCAGCGATACACTTTCAGCAGAAGAACTTGAAGGTGCGACTGAGATCGGTTATGAACTACCGGAAGATATAAAACTGCTTGATGTTGAATATCCAAATAAAGAAAAAATCTCGGTTGGCCGGGCGGATATTTATTTTTATAAAAAAGGATACTCAGACAAGGCAATTATCCACATTACAAATGACGACAATGAGGTATTGTCTTTTCTTATCGAACCGTTTCTATCTCGTGCCCGTTTATTTAATAAATATTTAGAATTTGTAAATTGAAGAAAAGAATACACAGAGAGCAGAATATAGGATGCAAAAAACAGAAATCCGAAACTTGAAACCCGTAGCTCGTAATCTGCAACCAGATTTCGGTTTTACGCTCCTTGAAATCATGGTCGCCCTTTCCATAATCGCAATTGTTCTGGTTAGTGTATATAAAATGCAGGCTCAAACCATCTCCATGAACTATGCTGCAAAGTTTTATGCAACCGCACCCCTGTTGGCCCAATCAAAAATAGCTGAAATTGAAATAGAAGATCCGGGAGAAGCAACTGATAATGCAGGAGATTTCGGGGATGAATTCCCGGGTTACAGATGGAATGTTGTCATAGATGATATGGAGTCAGAACTCTTGGAAAATATCGCTGAAAATTTAAAACAAATTACTGTTACCGTATCGTTTAATACCGATGAATTTACATACAGTCTGAGAACCTACAGATTTATGCAGGAGTAATCTGCTTAGAAATGCATAAAAAATTACAAAAAATCAGCGTAACGCCATTACCCGGCACCACGCTTCCGGCATTCGACATCCGGCAATCAGACAGCGGTTTTACCCTGCTTGAGATTCTGATTGCGATTTTTATTTTCGCTATCATTGTGACCACGATATTTGGTTCATATAATTCAGTATTTACCGGTGCCGAAGTCATTTATCAGGGAGTTATCTCTTATGAAACGGCAAGAACGTGCATGAACCGAATGATTCTCGACCTTGAGTCCATCCATGTATCTTTGACTCCCCAATACGCTCCTCCGGATTTTAACGGACCGCCGGATCCTTATCGAATCGTTGGAGACATCCACAATGTTCAAACTGTCTCTTTTCCCAAACTCAGATTTACTTCAACGGCACATGTATCTTTTAGGGGAAAAACAGAAAGCAACATCGCAGAGATCGTCTATTATGTTCAGGCTACCGATAACGGACATTATTTGCTGAGACGTGCAGACAACCTGTACCCTTATGAAGAATTTGAAGAAAATTCGAATGATCCCGTATTGTGCGAAAACCTTAAATCACTGACATTCACCTATTATGACCGTGAAGGGGCAGAATACGATCTGTGGGATTCCGATGCAGAGGATTTTGGATATGCAACCCCTGCGGCAATCGGTATATCACTCGAGTTGACCAGCGGTACGGATTCCCTGTGGTTCAAAACCATGGTAACATTGCCGGTCTACCGAAAAAAACAAACATAAAGAAAAAGAGTTATGCATGGTAAAATTTTAGGAAACAATCAGGGCATGGCCCTTCTTGTTACTCTAACCATAATCACGGTGTTGATTGCGGTTGCGCTTGAAATGAACAGAAAGACCCGTTCAGTGGTTTTTTCCGCGGCTGCGAGCAGGGATCGTATTACCCTCTCGCATATGGCGTCATCCGGAATAGAAATAGCCAAAGCCATGTTAATAACGGATAAAAACCATTCAAATCATGATTCGCTCCAGGAAGAATGGGCCGATTCTGAAAAAATCAGCGAACTTCTCCAGGATATCCCCTTTGAAGATGGGACCATCACGTTGATCATAACTGACGAACTCGGAAAATTTCAGATCAACAGCCTTGTTACATATCCCGAAAGCCATACCTTTAATGAATCCCAGAGGGATATGTGGCATCGATTTTTAAGTCTTTTAATTTCTCAAAATGAATCGCTCGAAGACCTCGAACCGGATATGATCATTAACTCAGTAAAAGATTGGATAGATTCCGGAGATGACGAGGCGATCACCGGACTCAATGGGGCGGAATCAGACTACTACCAGGAACTTGATCCCCCTTACGTTTGCCGAAACGGCCCCTTTATCCACATTGGCGAACTTGTTCTTATAAGAGGGGTTACAACGGAATATTTTGAGCTTGCCGGGGGAGTGTCGGGGATTTCCAAGTACATGACGGTCTTTGGTATGACCGAAACGGATAATAACACAATTGCATATGAAGGAAAAATAAATATCAACACCGCAGATCTCCCGGTACTTACTGCCATTCTCCCTTCAGGAAACCCGGAGCTTGCACAGGCAATTTACGATTATCGTCTGGAAACTTC
Organism: Desulfobacterales bacterium; assembly: GCA_050123435.1. Taxonomy (GTDB): domain Bacteria; phylum Desulfobacterota; class Desulfobacteria; order Desulfobacterales; family UBA11574; genus S5133MH16. Next base: position 5,885 of record JASFHC010000018.1, on the reverse strand, counting down.
GGACGGTGAATATATCCATGACCTTTCCAGTGCGAACTGGTATAAAGAAGTGCCGGGTTTGAGCGATGTTACAATTGATCCCAAAATTATCACAACCGCCAGCAATTTTTTTCGAATCGAGTCACTTGCAACATTAAATGAAATAAAAATGAAAATAACGGCGAGTGTAGAAAGGAAACAAAACAAAAAAACCGGAAAATGGGAATGCAGAGTCTTGAGTTGGGAAACAGAATAACATTTTTAAATTAATAATTTTAGTACTCCGTTAGAATGGCAGAGGAAGGGCCAAGGCTTGACAAAACGATCATAACATACTATAATTACAATTATTTCAAATTAGGAAAACCTATGAGAAGAAAAATTCTGGGCCTCGATGTTCGGCACGATGCCGTATCGGCTGTTCTATTAAAAAGTAGTATCAAAGGAACAGACATAGAAGCCCATGTACATGTCCCCATATCAAACCAGATATATATGGAAACGGTGTTAGCAGCTTCCCTGGAAACGATCGTGGAAAAGATCGATATATCGGGTTCTGTGTGTGTGGCTTCCTTTCCTGCTAACGAAATATCTTACAGAAACATTCCAGTGCCGTTCAAAGGACGGAAAAAAATTAAAAAAATTCTCCCCTATGAACTCGAGCCGACCATTCCGTTTCCCATAGAGGATCTGATAATAGATTTTTACATTATAGAACTGCCTGATATTGCCAATCGCCACAACATAATTGCAGCGTCAATAGAAAAATCAAGGCTTCAGGCATACTTAGAAACTCTTGACTCGTTTAATATTGAGCCTGATATTGTTACGGTCGGTGGTTATCCTGCAGCGCTGTGTGCCGCCGGTCTTGTAAACATTAATGAGAACTGGCTGTTTATCGATATAGATAATAACAACAGCACCCTGTTTGCTATTTTATCCGGAAGCATTTGTCTGATACGTTCTTTCCCAATACGATCAGATACGCGTTCTGTTGAGACCGAATCACTTTGTACCAACATACGCCATACCCTCTCGGCACTGGAAAAGATTATCGGTTTGGATTTTACACCCGAGGGCGCGTTTATCACCGGAATCGGACTTGATAATTCCGGTATCGATCAGGATCTGGAGCAGCGCCTTGGATTCCCTGTTAAACGGACGGATTTTGTACGCGACACAGACATTATAAAAGAGCATGCCGACTCACAGTCATGGATTCCCCATAAGATGGACAATTCTTTTTCACTAGCGCTTATGGAAATTGAAGGGACCAATGGTCTGAATTTCCGAAAAGGTCCTTTTGCCGCTAAAAAATTCTGGGAGGAGCACAAAAGAAATTTGATTAAAACCGGTATTCTTGCCGCTCTGGTTCTTGTGCTGGCATTTTTCAACGTGATTCTTGATTCCTATTTTACGGGGAAAAACCTAACCCGGCTTAATAATCAGATAACCGGCGTCTTCACTTCAACATTCCCCGATGTTAAAAAAATTGTCGACCCGCTTCAGCAGATGCAGATAAAAATACAAGAAGCCAAAAAAAATGCTCTATTGCCGGGAGTAACCCACAACAACATACGAACCATCGATATTCTAAATAATATCAGCAAGCTTATATCAAAGAACATAGATGTTGACTTTACCAGACTTGTTATTGGGGCCGAAAGCACAGTGATTTCCGGTAATACGGATACGTTCAATTCTGTAGACAGCATCAAAAACAGCCTTGAGAAATCGGATATTTTTAAAAAAATCATTATTAGTTCCGCCACCATCAACAAATCCGACAATCGGGTGCGTTTTAAGATAAAAATAAATTTGTAACCGCAGACCCGTTACCAACCGAACATCAACCGGTAAAGGATGATTTAAATGGCAAAAAAACTGGCCAAACGTGAAAAATACTCACTTTATGCACTATCTGGGGTTATCTGCCTGTTTGTCGTATTTCAATTTTTAGTGTTTCCATCTCTGGACAAAAGGGAGCGGCTTAAAAGAACCCTCCAGGCCAAAACACATATACTGGAAAAGATGACCGCCCTTCAATCAGAGTACAATACCATTAAAAAGAGGACTGAATTATCAAAATCACGTTTTGCGAAAAGGGACACCGGTTTTACCCTATTTTCTTTCCTGGACAAACTCACCGGAAAAGCCGGAATAAAGAATCATGTAACATATATGAAGCCTTCGACATCGTTACAGAAAAACAGTCTGTTCAAAATCTCTCAGGTGGAAATGAAGCTCCAGGGTTTAACGCTGCAGCAGTTAACTTCTTACCTTCATATGGTCGAAACATCGAAAAACATGGTAAATATAAAAAGGCTCTCTATTTCAAAAACGGGCAAGCTAGAAAATTTAATAGACGCTGTTCTTCAGGTTGAAACGGCCGAAAAATAATTATGAATAATACCAGAAAATTGTTGCCTTATTTCCTATTCATTATAGGGGCAACAGCATTTTTTATTTATTTTCTGTTCCCGTCCGACAAAATAAAAAGTTTCATAACGGTCCATGTTAACAAAACCTATCCCGGTATTAATATTGCGGTGGATCATGTAAAACCTGCTTTTCCCCCGGGTTTGAGGTTATATGATGTAAAATTTTATCATACGCATGATCCGCTATTCAGAATGGAACAGATAAAGATAGCCCCCGGGCTGTTATCGCTGTTTCGTTCAAAGATCAATTTTTCTTTCAAAGCCAGGGCATATACCGGTACGTTAGAAGGCAGAGGAGAATTGACTAAAAACAGGCCGGAGGTTATGATTGACGGGAAACTATCCGGCATCCGAATAAAAGAAATATCCGCCGTAAAAGATGTTTTGGGCCGGAATATATCGGGGGTGCTTGATGGAGATTTCACATATCGAAACAAAAATGAATTTGGAAATAATCTGAAAGCCGAGCTTATCATTTCAAACGGTCAAATAGAGCTGTTAACGCCCCTATTACAACTGGAGAGCCTTACTTTTAAAAAGATTACAGCCGATCTGGCCATAAAAAATATGAATCTTAACATCAAAAAATGTAGAATAAACGGGGATCAAATGGACGGCAGCATTTCAGGGTCCATCATTTTGAAAAATACTCCCGGGCAAAGTTATTTAAAACTTTCGGGAACAATTAAGCCTCACCCGTTATTCACTGAAAAGCTGGGAAATGATCTTCCGACAAATCTGTTGCCAAAAAAAATATTTGGTAAAAACGGCATCCATATAAGGATTTACGGCACCTTGGACAACCCCCGTTTCTTTTTGAACTAACTGAAAATTTGCCGGTTTATGTTTTAATTATGAAAAGATACTTTGTTGCAGTAAATATTTTATTAATCGCTGTTACTGTTTATTTTAGTGTAAAAGCGTTTTATAAGGTTGCAACGGCCAATCTTAATAATGCTCCTTCCCGAGAGGTTACCACCCGGCATGTAATTTCCCCCGAAGATGTAGCCGTCCATCCCATTTATTACTACAGAACAATAATAGATCGCAATCTTTTCAACTCAAAAAAGGACGCCGGGCAATATGCCGAAACTCTCGATATTGAAACCCTCGAGCCCACAGATCTCAAGCTAAAACTGCTGGGAACCGTTTCCGGCAACACCAAAAAAGCCTATGCCGTTATAGAAGATATGACGAAAAAGCGCCAGGATCTATACAAGATCGGGGATTCCATCCAAAACGCAACGCTCAAGATGATTTTAAGAGAGAAAGTAATATTGCGGGTTAACGGCAAAGACGAAATTCTGGGGATTGAGGAAGCCAGCAGCAGATCGAAAACCAGCATTGTTTCAAAAAGAGCCGGTATGGCGACGTCACAGAACATAACCTTAAAACGCTCCCGAATAGAATCAGCAGTTAAAGACGTAAACAATCTCATGAAACAGGTAAGAATACGGCCCCATTTTAGAAACGGGAAACCTGACGGTCTCCGTTTAACGGGAATCAGGCCGAATTCAATCTTTTATAATATGGGACTAAAAAGCGGGGACATCATCACCGGCGTTAATAATAATACTATCGAATCCGTAGACGACGTCCTCAAATTCTATCAAAGTTTGCAGTCATCTTCCAGTGTAGCCCTTCAGGTAAAACGAAGAGGCCGGCCCAAAACAATTAATTACTCTATTGAATAAATAGTAGATGTATGATAGTATAAAACCTCAAAATTTCTTTAAAAAACCTTTCCGTAAAAAATAAAATTTAGCAACTATTAGTGAAAAGTCGGGTTATGAAATAAATGATGGAATATCGGAACTAAATGAAATCACACAGTAATCTCTCAAAAGCTATCAGATATCTATTTGCCCTGTTTTTTTTGTTGCTGACCGTAAACCTCCTAGCCACTGATGTGATCGCTCAAGTTGCCGGGAAAACCGGAAAGACGTTAAAATTCAACCCGGCTTCCAGGAGAAACAGCGATTCGGAACGATTCATTTCCATAGATTTCAACGATGTGGATCTTTCTGTTTTTATCAAATTTATCAGTGAATTAACCTCAAAGAATTTTGTTGTAGATCAACGGGTAAAAGGAAAAGTTACTATAATCTCACCCAGCAAAATTTCTGTCAAAGAAGCTTACAAGGTTTTTGAATCTGTTCTGGAAGTCCATGGATATACGACAGTAGAAGCTGGACAAGTAATTAAAATCGTTCCATCTCCTGACGCACGATCAAAAAATATTGAAACCCGTCTAAAAGAAGAAGCCGCATCACCAGCGGACAGGGTCGTCACCCAACTCATACCCTTGAAATTCGCAAATTCTACCGAAATAAAAAAACTTTTCGCGCCCTTGATTTCCAAAAGCAGCGTGATCCTCGCATATCCACCCACGAACATGCTAATCGTAACCGATATCTATTCCAACATAAAACGGTTGCTTCGAATCTTGAAAGCAATTGACATAACCGGTATGGGAGAGGAACTCTCTGTGATTCCGCTGGAATACGCCGATTCCACAAAATTTATAAAAATTTTGGACTCTGTTTTCAAAACAAAAACAAGGCCCAAAGCACAAGATTCAGGCTCGGCAATCAAATTTGTGGCCGATGAACGCACCAATACGATTATTGTCCTAGCCAGCGAGGTTGAAACCACAAGGATTAAAAGTCTGATACACCTGCTGGACAGAGAAACCCCTCGAGGAAAAGAGAAGATCCGTGTCTATTATCTCGAAAATGCCAATGCCGAGGACCTGGCCAAGGTTCTCCAGGAAGTGCCGACAAAAAAGGGGGGATCACCTGAAGGGAGAAAAACCCCGTTTGTTTCGGAAACCGCCAAAATAACCGCAGATAAAGCAACCAACAGCCTGATTATCATGGCAGGCAAAGAGGATTACCTGGTCCTGGAGGAGATCATTAAGAAACTGGATGTCCCCAGATCCATGGTCTATATTGAGAGCCTTATCATGGAAGTTAATGTGGAAAAGGACTTTGATCTTGGCGTGAAATGGATAGCGGGAGGCAAGACCTCAATTGACGACAAAGAAACGGCCTTTGGTGGAGCATTTAGCTCAACAGGAGGTTTGTTGGAATCCCCTCTAACATCGCCTCCGCCAGGTTTTACTTTGGGTATATTCAGCGAAGCGGTTACCATTGCCGGTATTACCTTCCCCAACCTTGGCGCAGTTGTACGGGCGTTTAAAAAGGACAAAGACGTTCATATTCTTTCGACCCCCCAGATCCTGACCACAGACAATGAAGAAGCAACCATCACGGTCGGAAAAAATGTCCCTTATCAAACACGGGCAGGCACTTCGGATGCAGATATAGATTACAGTTATTATGAATATAAAGACGTGGGCATCACCTTGAAGATTACCCCTCAAATCAGCAAGGATCGGCTGGTGCGACTCTATATTTCCGAGGAGTCGACCAAACTGGACGAACTGGCAAGTACTGTAGACGA
>JASFHC010000017.1:0-17146 GCA_050123435.1 Desulfobacterales bacterium | reverse complement strand
ACGCCAGACAGCTCAAGGTTATCGGTCGGGCCGGCATTGGAGTCGACAATATCGATGTTCAGACAGCTACAAAACAGGGCATCGTGGTCATGAATGCCCCGGGTGGCAATACGGTAACCACGGCGGAACATACCATATCTCTTATGTTGGCACTTGCCAGAAATATTCCCCAAGGGACGGCATCCCTTCGAGAGGGAAAATGGGAAAAGAAAAAACTGCCGGGCGTTGAAATAACCGGAAAAATATTGGGTATCATCGGCCTTGGCCATATTGGCCGCGTGGTGGCAAACCGGGCAAAGGGTCTTAAAATGAAGGTTGTCGCCGCCGATCCTTATGTCAGCAAGGAAGCTGCTAAATCTCTTGAAGTTGAACTTGTGCCGCTGGAGGACCTTCTTATACGTTCGGATTTTATTACGCTTCATGTGCCGCGTCTCAAAGAAACCACTAACATGATTGATGCAGCCACAATTAATAAGATGAAACCTGGGGTAAGAATTGTTAACTGTTCTAGAGGTGAAATCGTCCGACTTGATGATCTTTACCAGGCAATTTTAAGCGGACATGTGGCCGGCGCAGCCCTTGATGTTTTTCCACAGGAACCGCCCGATCCATCATTACCCATACTTCAGCACCCCAATGTAATTTTTACGCCACATTTAGGAGCGAGTACGGGCGAGGCTCAGCTCAAAGTGGCAAATATGATTGCCCACCAGATTGCTGCTTATCTTTTAGACGGTATCATAACAAACGCCGTCAACTTCCCATCGGTATCCATGGAAATTATGGATCAGCTTCGTCCCCATCTCGACCTTGCCGAAAAAATGGGATCGTTGATGGGCCAACTTGTCAGAAAAGTCCACGACATTACCATAAGCTATAGCGGCAAGGTATCCAGATTGGACACAAGACCACTAACGCACGCGGTTTTGAAGGGACTTCTTAGTTCGTTTACCGACACGCCGGTAAACTACGTAAACGCGCCATCCCTTGCTCAAGACAAAGGGATTCATATCCACGAAACCATAAGCCGGACAACATATGATTTTACAAGTCTGATCAGAGTGAGACTGGAAGGTCATAAAATGGAAATTGACGAAATCTGGGGAACAATCTATGAAAAAAAATATCCGAGACTTGTAAGAATTGGAGAAATTTATCTGGATGCAATCCCCGAAGGATGGATGATTGTTATTCAAAATTTTGACAGGCCGGGTGTAATCGGAAATGTGGGAACGACCCTTGGCCGCCATAACATTAACATCGGCCGTTTCCAGTTGGGAAGACGGGGCGAGCGGGCCCTATGTCTGGTAAACATCGATACGCCGGCAGATGAAACGGTTATTAAAGAGATAACGTCCCTGCCGAATATCATCTCTGTCCGTCAGGTGCACCTATAACAGTCACTATAGCCATCCTTATAACTGTTAAAAAACCTCCGAACACAATTCTCCAAACATACCCAGATTCTCACAGATATGAATGCCGCCCGCCTTCATGGCCTCAATCTTTGCCTGAGCCGTACCGCTGCCGCCGCTTATGATTGCACCGGCATGCCCCATACGCCGACCCGGAGGCGCGGTCAGTCCCGCAATAAATCCCACCACCGGTTTTGTCACATTCTGTTTTATAAATTCGGATGCCTCCTCTTCAGCGGTCCCACCGATTTCGCCGACCATAACGATACCCGTAGTCTCTGCGTCCTTCTCAAAGGCGTCAAGGCAATCTATGAAGTTGGTCCCGTTTACGGGATCACCGCCAATACCCAGGCAGGTGGTCTGCCCGATTCCTTGAAGGGTTAATTGGTGAACCACCTCGTAGGTCAACGTTCCGGAACGGGATACCACGCCCACCGGCCCGCCGGGTTTGTGGATCGGTCCGGGCATGATACCGATCTTACACTGACCGGGCGTTATGATACCCGGGCAATTGGGGCCGATGAGCCGGGACGCTTTACCCGCGATGTAGTTTTTGACTTTTATCATATCCATGACCGGAATCCCTTCGGTGATGGCAACGATAATATCGACACCGGCATTTGTGGCCTCCATAATGGCATCGGCGGCAAATGCAGGCGGTACAAAAACCATGCTGCAGTTTGCCCCGGTCTTTGCCACAGCCTCCTTGACGGTGTTGAATACAGGAATATCGTCCATGTTCTGGCCGCCCTTACCCGGGGTGACGCCGGCAACCACATTTGTACCGTAGGCCACACACTGTTGGGTGTGAAACCGCCCCTCTTTGCCGGTAATGCCCTGAACCAACAAACGCGTATTATTATCAACGAATATACTCATGCTTCATGCCTCGTATTTTTATTGTCTGTTCTCTGCCGTCAGCCGGCCACCATCTGTGCCACCTTCTGTGCTGCATCCTTCATATCTGAAGCGGTGGTAAGGTCAAGACCAGATTCAGCCAGAATTTTCCGACCTTGTTCCACATTGGTCCCCTCCATCCGGATAACCACAGGAACGTTGATACCTGTTTTTTCCGCCGCCGTGACAACCCCTTGGGCCAGCACGTCACACCGTAATATCCCACCGAAAATGTTAATAAGAATCCCTTTTACATTCTTATCTCCGAGCATGATCCTGAAACCGTTCTCGACCATCTCCGCACTGGCGCCGCCCCCCACATCCAGAAAGTTGGCCGGCTCGGCTCCGGCCAGTTTAATGATATCCATGGTTGCCATTGCCAGGCCGGCTCCGTTGACCATATTCCCCACATTGCCGTCCAGCTTGATGTAATTGAGATGAAACTTGGAGGCTTCCACTTCCAGAGGATCCTCTTCGTCAATATCGCGATATATAATGATGTCCTTGTGGCGATAAAGGGCGTTGTCATCAAAATCGACTTTGGCATCCAGGGCGATCACCGCATCCTCGGCCGTAATGACCAGAGGATTAATCTCTACCAACGAACAGTCGTAGTCCATAAACAGTCTGTAAAGGCTTGCAAGCATGGAAACAAACGGTCTCATAACGGAAGATGATAGATTTAATCCAAATGCAACCTCACGGCAGTGAAAGGGCTGGATACCCACCAGCGGATCAATGAAAACCTTGATGATCTTTTCGGGAGTTGAGGCCGCCACTTCTTCAATATCCATTCCTCCAGCCTGGCTGGCCATAATAACAATCTTAGCGGTTGACCTGTCCGGAATAATGCTCAAATAAAGTTCTTTTGAAATGTTGAGTCCTTGCTCAACCAAAACTTTCTTGACCCTCTTTCCGTCGGGCCCGGTTTGGTGGGTAACCAAATTCATCCCGATGATCTCATCGGCAATGCCGAAAACTTCATCAATTGATCCGGCAAGCTTTACCCCGCCGCCTTTGCCCCGACCGCCGGCATGAATCTGAGCTTTAACAACAACCGGGAATTGGCCTAAATTTTCGGCAACCTGTTTGGCTTCATCAGGATCGAACGCAACACTGCCGTCAGGAATGGGAATGTTGTATTTTTTAAATAATTCTTTTGCCTGATACTCGTGGATCTTCATGATCCTGATCCTTTCTTTTGAATTGAAGATTGATAAAATAAAAAACCATTGGGTTTTATTTTTTAACGGTTATTCAAACTTCAATTGTTTTAACCGATAACGCACAAAACATCGTCCTTGCCTACGCTGTCGCCGCTGGAAAAATTTATGGCCGTGACCGTACCGTCTGCAGGCGCAGGAAGGGCATTTTCCATCTTCATGGCCTCCAGGATCACCACCGTGTCCCCTTTGCTGACCGCATCGCCCACCTGTTTGGAATATTTAACAATCATGCCGGGCATGGGTGCGGTCAACGGAGTGCCTTCAACATCAGCAGCCACTGGAGCCGGTTCCGGTTTTGCAGGCGCCGCCGGCTTGGGGGGCGCAGGTTCCGGTTTGGGCGGTGCTGGCACCGCCGGCTTGGGGGGCGCTGGAGCTGCAACCGGTGAGACCGGTGCCGGTGCGGAAACCGGCGGTTGAACCGGCAGTTGCTGAACATAGCTGATCACCGGTGATCCTCCGGGCTCTTCAACCCCCACCTCAAAGTATTCATCGTCTACAAATACGTTAAAGGTGCGAAGCGCATCGGTCTTGGGCGGGGCTTTCTTTTCCACCTTCCGGACCAAATGGCCCAGTTTGGCCAGCCGAACCAGCTCGTCTTCTTCTTTAATCTCTTCCAAGGTCCTGGGCTTGACTTCCGGAGGCGGATCTTCCTTGCCGTATTTCCAGTTCAAAAACCGCTTCCCGGTAATGGGATAAAGGGCGTACAAAATAACATCGTCCAGATCCTGGGCCAGACCTTCGGTATCTTTTTTGGCCTGTTCGAGCTCGGGCTCCAACACCTCGGCCGGACGGCACGTAATGGGCTCTTCTCCTCTGGGATAGTCCTTGAGCGCTTTCTTTTGAACCTCGGGATCTATGGGAATGGCCGTCTTGCCGTATAAACCGTAACACAAATCCTTGACCTGGCCCGTAATCATCTTGTAGCGCTCCTCTTCATCGTCAAACAGAACATTGTTGACCGTCTGAATTCCAACGATCTGACTGGTGGGCGTGACCAGGGGAATCTGCCCCAGTTCTTTTCTGACCCGGGGAAGTTCTTTGTAAACCTCGTCGATCTTATGCAACGCATCCATTTCCCTTAACTGGTTCACCAGATTGGAAAGCATGCCACCGGGAGTCTGGTGCAACAACACATTGATATCGATAATCGACACCTTGGAATCATCCAGCAGGTGTTTGTACTTGGGTAAGACTTTCTTTTCCAGTATCTCGTTGATCTGTGCCAGTTTTCTGATATCGAATCCGGTGTCGCGGTTGGTCCCTAAAAGGGTCATCACAAGGGGTTCTACGGCCGCATGGGAGGTGCGGTAGGCATAGGGCGACATGCAGGTGTCTATGATATCCACACCCGCTTCTATGGCCTTGAGATGACTCATGGGAGACATCCCCGAAGTGAAATGGCTGTGCAGGTGTATGGGAGGCTTCACCGCGGCCTTTAAAGCCTTGACAATTTCATAAGCATCATAAGGAGCAATCAAGCCGGCCATGTCTTTGATGCAGATACTGTCGGCGCCCATGGCCTCGAGATCCTTGGCCTTTTTTACGTAATAGTCAATATCGTAAACCTCTCCGCCCATCCGCGGTTCGGTCATGGTATAACAGATACATCCCTGAAAATGTTTCCCGCATTCTTTGATAACCGAAACAACTGTTTCAAAATTACGGTAGTCGTTCAAGGCATCAAATGTCCGGAAAATGTCCATACCATTTGCCGCCGCTCGATCCACAAAAGCCCGGGCAAGATCATCTGCATAATTTCTGTAGCCCACAAGATTCTGAGCTCTCAACAGCATAGAAAACGGTGTTTTGGTGATGTACCGTTTTAGTGTCCGGATCCTTTCCCACGGATCCTCATTCAAAAAACGGTGCATGGTGTCAAAGGTGGCGCCTCCCCAAGTTTCCATGGCCCAGAATCCCACCTCGTCCATCTTCTCGGCCACCGGAATCATGTCCTCGGTCCGTCCCCGGGTGGCAAACAGGGACTGATGACCATCGCGAAGGGTCAGATCCTGTATCTTAACGGGATTATCCGCCGCCGGCCGGTCTTTGCTGTAATCCATGGCCGTTATTTTCACCTGATTATGATCGCTCATTTTAATGTTCTCCTCTTAGAAATATTTTTTCCCCATTGAAAAGCAGCTAAGCCGCGTCATATAAAATCGTGAAGCGATTTTATTTAAAGGTTCTCATCTGCATCATAGTTCGCATTCGCATCTGGGCCTGCCGACCGCTCATTCTCCACAATTTCACCGGCGCAGCAGCAGCATATGCTTCCGGAATCGGCTCAACAGCAGGTTCAGCCAGAGACTGGATACAAATCGCCTCTTCCTCTGTTTTGATATAGTTCATCACCGCTGATATGGCGGCCGATATTTTCCTTCTGTTTTCCATATTTTCACCATTCAAAAAATGTTTTAGGTGTTAAGCGTAAAAAAAAGAGGTTCGATCAACTTAAATCTTAACACCCTTACATCGGTATATTGCCGTGTTTCTTCGGAGGACTCACCTCTCGCTTGCTGCACATGACTTCCAATGCATCGATCAACCGCGGACGGGTCTCACTGGGAACAATCACGGCATCCACAAAACCCCGACTGGCTGCACAGTAGGGATTTGAAAAAAGATTCTCATATTCTTCGACTTTTTCCCGGCGCTTGGCCTCGGGATCATCCGCCGCTTTGATCTCCCTACGGTGAATCACATTACATGCCCCCGCAGCCCCCATCACCGCAATTTCCGAACTGGGCCAGGCAAATGCCATATCGGCGCCCAGGTCTTTTGAGCACATGGCAAGATAAGAACCTCCGTAGTCCTTGCGGGTCACCAGAAGCATTTTTGGAACCGTTGCTTCCGAATAGCACCACAAAAGTTTTGCGCCGTGACGGATAATACCCCCCCACTCCTGATGGCTTCCGGGAAGATAGCCGGGCACATCTGCTATAGTCAGCATGGGAATATTAAAAGCATCGCAAAAACGGATGAACCGGGTGGCCTTGTCCGAAGCGTCAATGTCCAGACATCCGGCCAGAACCTGGGGCTGATTGGCAATAATACCGATACTTCTTCCGTTCAGCCGGGCGAAACAGACAATAATATTCCGGGCAAAGTATTCATGGGGCTCAAAAATATCTCCGTTATCCACAATGGAACGGATAACGTCCTTCATGTCATAAGATTGGTTGGGATTATCCGGAATTACGGCATCAAGGGCAGGATCGGTCCGCCGGGGATCATCACCGGTATTCACCACAGGCGGATCTTCCATGTTGTTAGACGGGAGATAAGATAATAGTTTTTTGATCCGGTTGATGGCGTCTTCATCATTCTCACAGGCAAAATGCGCCACTCCACTCTTTTCGTTGTGGGCCATGGCGCCTCCAAGCTCCTCAAAAGTGATCTTCTCACCGGTTACCGATTTAATAACATCCGGACCGGTAATGAACATGTAACTGGTATTTTTTACCATGAAAACCCAGTCGGTCATGGCCGGCGAATACACAGCCCCCCCTGCCGTGGGCCCCATGATTGCCGAGATCTGGGGAATAACACCCGAAGACATGGAATTGCGGTAAAAGATCTGCCCATATCCGGAAAGGGAATCAACCCCTTCCTGAATCCTGGCCCCGCCGGAATCGTTCATGCCCACAAATGGCACGCCGGCTTTTAACGCCATGTCCATGATCTTGCAAATTTTTCTTGAATGCATCTCACCAAGACTGCCGGCTCTGGCCGTAAAATCCTGGGCAAAGGCAAATACCGGTCTTCCGTCCACAAGACCGTGGCCGGTTATGACACCGTCTGACGTAATATCAACCTTTTCCATGCCAAAATTTACACACCGGTGAGTCACGAACATGTCAAGCTCTCGAAATGTGCCAGGATCGAAAAAAATGCCGAGCCGCTCCCGGGCGGTGAGTTTGCCCTTTTCTTTCTGTTTGGCAACCGCTTTTTCTCCGCCCATCTGCAGAACCTTTGCTTCCCGTTCTTTTAGATCCTTAATTTTATCTTCAATAATACCCATTATCAAATTCCTTTCATCTCTCCAGATAGACCTGATTGATTATTAAATAGCATTTGATCAATTAGATCAAAAAACACTTCTTTTTGAAAAAAAAGAAAGAAACCTTTCAATTCAAAAAATTAGAAACGTTTTCGTAACAAAAATCCTTTTTACAACTGAGGTGCTCTATGGTTAATTAAACGTCTCAAAAATTATATAACCTTCTAAAATAACTAATTCTTTAATAACAAACAGATTGTGCCATCAAAATGGAAGAATGGAATGTCAGAATATTGGGGTGTAACTTTTTTTCTACTTCATTGGGGCCATTATTCCAATTGGGACCAAGATCCTAACTTACTTTAAAATGGGTATGCCTCAATCATATGAATAGATTTCATACTCTGTCTTTTCTCCGAGCAAATGATCAATTTTCTCCTGTGTTCCTTTTCTTATGTCGTTAACAACCCATTCTCTCCAGTTCTCCATGGACTGCCAGGTACTCACCACCAGGCTCTCGCCGGGCCGATCGATTCTCTTAAATGTCTCTCCGGAAATGTAACCCGGTTGCTGCATGGCCAGGTTTCTGAGCTTTTGAAGAAGAGGCTTTAGCGCTTCCGCCTTGTTTTCCGGCACGATCCGTTTAATAATTATTTTTACCGCCATTTTACCACCCTCCTTTCTTTGATGGTTGCGCAAAAAAGCAAACATTTAGCTTTTAGTAAAAAGGGAAAGCTGTCGAACATTTAAATTGATAAACTCGTAAAAATCCTTTTACGACAACCTCTCTTTTGATTCTATATACAAGGATTATTGTCAAGCAAAAAAAGCAATCGGCTTGCCGCTATCGTGGATGCAGTGGTGCCGTTTTCAACCTCTTTTAAGATACCCGGTAGCATCTTATTAACGTCCGGATTTTTATAGAACCTTTCTTTTAAACCTTCTTTTACAAGGGACCACATCCAGTCAACGGCCTGTCTTTTCCGGTTGGCTTCGAGCTCTCCGGTACCGGTTAGTTTTTTTCGGTGATCTAAAACAGTCTCCCAGATCAGATCAATCCCGGTCATCTCCAGAGCACTGCAGCTCAAGACCGGCGGTCTCCAGGCAAGCGACGACGGCGTTAAAAAGTGCATGGCCGTCTCATACTGCTTTCTCGCAAGTTCTGCCTTTTCAATATTATCGCCGTCTGCTTTGTTAACTGCAACGGCATCCGCCAGTTCCAGTATTCCCTTTTTCAATCCCTGCAGTTCGTCCCCAGCTCCCGCTATCATCAGCACCAGAAAAAAATCGACCATAGATGCCACTGTCGTTTCAGACTGACCCACGCCCACGGTTTCAATAATCATAATATCAAAACCAGCGGCTTCGCAAACAATCATTGTCTCCCGAGTCTTCCTTGCAACCCCGCCCAGAGTGCCTCCTGAAGGTGAAGGTCTGATAAAGGCTCTCTCCTCGACAGCCAGCTTTTCCATACGAGTCTTATCTGCCAGTACGCTCCCGCCACTTCTTTTGCTGCTGGGATCAACGGCAAGTACGGCCACCCGATGTCCCTTTTCCACGAGCATTGTCCCGAGGCTCTCAATAAACGTACTTTTTCCCACACCCGGCACTCCTGTAATTCCAAGGCGCACGGCCTTGCCCGTGTGCGGAAGCAGGAAATCGATAATCGTTCGAGCCAGTTCCTGATGAGAAGGAAGCGAGCTTTCGATCAATGTAATTGTCTTTGCAAGCAGGCGCCGGTCGCACGCCAGAACGCCCTGGACATAATGTTGAGGATCATCGGATATCATTGTCATTACCTAACGGAATCGGAATTAAAATCTACCCTGCGTCATAAACGAGAGTTTTTAACAATTCACCATCTTCATAAAGAAAAACAGTTGCATCATTTTTTCTGGGTATTAACAGCCAGATTTCTTCTCCCGGCTTCATGATATCGTCGAAAAGATCGGCTGAAATACCGAAGCTGTTTAAACGCACCCTGATGTGTCTTTTTAAAAAACCGTCTTTTAGCCGGTATCTAAAAAGGCCGCCTCCTTGGGATTCAGTTAAATCGCTATGGCCTTTTTGTCCGGGTTTTCTGTTTATGACAATATTGACAGCACTCCCCTGGGTTACGCGATAGCCGGAGAGCAGTTCCTGGGCCACAACGGTATTTAAGGGCTTGCCTTTGTGAAAATGGGTTTTTATATCTCCGAGAACCAGATCTATACTTTCAATCATAGTAATCGCACTGTTGAGAGACAGACCTATAAGATCAGGCATCTTATAAGCCCGGGGTCTCATCCCCATACTCACAAGCAGATTTACACATTCGCCTCTTGTTATCATGGTTCCTTGAGAAGGAACCTGGGCGATAATCTCGTCTTTTTTTATAATATTGCTGTACGTACTCGATATTTCTCCTCTCCGCAAGCTGTTTTCTTTCAGGATAATCCGAGCCTGTCGTACAGAAAGCCCTTTAAGATTTGGCATCAAGATAGACCTAGCGCCTTTTGAAATTATTATTCTGACGTCACGTCCCTTTTTTATTTCCGCTCCCGGTTCCGGCTCCTGGAAAATAACGTTGTTTTCATGAACGTCAGCACTATATTCCGACCCTTTAACCTTTGTATTGAGCCCTAAATCGGTTAATAACTCAAGAACATAGACGATATTTTTCCCGGAAAGATCAGGAACCACCACAGTATCTTCACTTTTTATAATAAGCGTGAGGGTGAAATAAGCACTTGCACTAACGATCAGGACAAATAAAAAAAATAGGGCCCCAATTTTTAATATTCGTGAGATCACTTTTTCCGTTTCATACAGACCGAAAAAAAACCATCCATATTGTTAAGGTGAGGAAATGTTTCTAAATATCCGTCACGAGTTATAAGGGAACAGGCATTAAAGGATAATTCTTCCGATTCTTTTTCTATAGCAAATTTAGTATGTTTATTCAAAAAACCTTTTATTACCGATTCATTTTCCTCGGGTTCCGTGCTGCAGACAGCATACACCAAAATACCGGACGGCTTAACAAAATCTGCAAGATTATCCAGAAACAGAGCCTGTTTTTTTTGGCAATATACCAGTTTTTTCTGCAACGCCCTCCATTTTATATCCGGATTCCTCCTTAAAACACCCAGCCCTGAACAGGGTGCATCTAAGAGAATACGGTCAAACTTTCCAAAGTGCTCCCGGTTTAAGGGAGTACTTAGGTCCTGAATACAGGTTGTTACAATAGAAACGCCAAGTCGATTCATTTCAGATTCTAACCGCAGAAGCTTGTTTCCATCTTTGTCCATTGCAACAATCCTTCCGCTGTTATTCATGATCTGACCGATATGTCCGGTTTTCCCACCCAGGCCTGCACATGCATCTAAGATAGTTTCACCAGGCTGAGGGTTTAAAAGAAGGGTGACCAGCTGGGCAGCCTCATCCTGGACCTGAAACAGACCATCTTCAAATGCTTTTATATTTGGAATAGATCTTTTTGGGTTGAAAAAAAAGACGCCATCCGGTGCATAATTCGTGACCATAATCTCTTCAGCATATCCCTCAAGCGCTTTCACCAATTTTTCCCTGTTTGTCTTAAGGGTATTGCAGCGAACCGTTATAGGAGGGATGGTGTTGATTGCGTCACAAAGCAACCCGGCTTCTTTCAATCCGAACCGATTCAGCCATCTTTTAATAAGCCATTCAGGGAATGACTTTTTTGTTGCTAATGCTTTTACCGGGTCTTTTACAACATCAGGAAAAACAACGTCTCCATATTCCCTGACGATATTTCTCAGGAGACCGTTTACATATCTCACAACCCAAGGCGCAGCAGCGGTCTTTGTCATTTCAACCGATGTGTTTACCGCTGCGGATACGGGTATTCTGTCTAAATAAATTATCTGAAAAAGCCCGAGACGCAGAATATTCAAAACGTCGGGATCAATTTTGTTCAAGCGGGTTGTAGAGAAATAGTCTATGATATAGTCAAGCCGCCCTCGCCACCTCAGAACCCCGTACACCAGTGCTTGGAACAAGGCTCGATCCTTTTTTGAAAAAAGAATCTTTTCCCGGAAAACATCTTCTAAAAGGTTATCCAGAGTGTTGTTCTCTTTATCCAGGGTGTTCAAAATATGCAGAGCTGTTTTACGGACGTCATCCGCCATGCGTGTAATTCTTTAGTTCCTTAAAATGGAATTTTGTGCATCTTGTGGCAAAAAAGTTTGATCACACCAAGAAGTGCACGAAGAGCACGAAGGTTACATATTTTATTCTTCTTTTCCTTGGTTATCTTCGTGGTAAAAATAAAACCGATTTTTTTAGCCCCAGTTTGTCCGGATTAGGTATTAATTTAAAATTGTTCCGGGAGGAATCTTATATCCTTGTAGAAACTCCTTGATCAAAAGACGTTTCCCCGATTCACCCTGAATTTCGATCACAGACAGGGCTCCTTTTCCGGTTGCAACGTATAATTCGTCAGGAAATCTTCTAATAACGGTTCCCGGAGGTTCAACAGTATCAATGATGGCGGGCACGGCTTTGAAGATCTTAAGACGTTTTTTACCATGAAATGTAAATGCGCCGGGCCATGGCGTCATTCCGCGAATGAATGCCTCTAAAGTTTGGGCCGGCATTTCCCAATTCATACGACCGTCATTTTTTTTTAGCAGTGGTGCGTAGGTGGCTTGGGAATGGTCCTGTGAAATAGGCGTTATGTCACCAGTTCCGATACGTTCTATGGTCTGTATCAAAACATCTGCCGAAAGATTAGCAAGGCGGTCGTGAAGCGTACCTGATGTATCATCAGAAAAAATTTTAATTTTTGAAGACATGAGAATATCACCGGTATCCAAGCCTTCATCTAACAACATAGACGTGACACCCGTTTCTGTTTCTCCATTTATAATCGCCCACTGAATCGGCGCCGGGCCGCGATATTTGGGCAAAAGCGATGCATGGAGATTTATGGCGGCTATTTTTGGTGTTGCAAGGATGTTTTTTGGAATAATCTGACCAAATGCAACCACAACAATGATATCAGGTTTGTGGTTTGCTATCCGGTTTGCGAATTCGACGGTTCGAACAGATGATGGCTGATCAACTTTATATCTCAGGTTTATGGCAACTTCCTTTACAGGGGGAGGGATGACTTTACGACCCCGCCCTTTCGGCCGGTCAGGTTGAGTTACCACCAACACCACATTTTGGTTGCTTTTACATAGAGTGTTTAATGCGGGCACTGCAAATTTCGGGGTGCCCATGAAGATTATTCTAGCCTTTTTCTTCATTTGTTTTTCAAATTCTTTTTTACACGTCTTTTATACATCTCTCGTTTTAGGGTACTTATTCGATCTATAAACAAGATACCGTTTAAATGGTCAATCTCATGCTGCAACAACACAGCTAATAATCCTTCCGCTTCTATACGAAGAGGTTTTTCTTTACTGTCAAAACCTTCAACAAGAACAGAAGCCGATCGTTTAACATTTGCCCTGAAATCAGGGACGCTCAGGCATCCCTCGTCTTCAGAAATCGTCGTCCCTTCACTTTCTATGATCCTGGGATTAATCAGGACCTGTAAAGATCGTTTTTCGTCTCTCGGTGAAACATCATAAACCAGAAGACTTTTATTAATTCCTACCTGTATGGCAGCAAGGCCAATACCGGGCGCCTGGTACATAATGGATGCCATATCTTTAATTAAATTTTGAATCTTTTCGTCTATGTTTTCAACCGGTTTCGTAGGCTCACTCAAAAATTTGTCCGGATATGTCAATATTTTTAGTGCTTCCATATTATGGCCTCTTTTATTTGTTTAGTTGTAACTTATCAGTTTCGTTTCGGCTCGTCCGGATTATTTATGACCTTTTCCCTTTTTTCATAGGAAACCTGCAATATATTTACACTTGTGACCATAACTGAGATAAGGCCGACAATCATAACGGGAAAGATCTGGATTGCATGATTTGCCAGCGTATAACCGGCGGCATCTTTTGAAGAAACTCCGAAAAGGACCAGTGCAAAGACACCGCCTGCCTCCCAAATTCCCCAATAGCCGGGTACAGAGGGAAGCGCTATAAAAAAACAGATGATGATCATGTGCGCGGTGATTTCAGTAAACGACAGTTCTAAACCCGGACACCCTTGAGCTGTTATATAATATGAAAAAGCTGCAAGGGCCCAAATAAAGATAGACAGCCCAAAACAAACAAAAATCTTGAACGGGTACTTAACCAGGGCAAAACCGGATGTAAAGTTTTCGACGACGCTCACAATGGGCTCGCAAATTTTTTTTTGTATTTTTTTTTTAAATTCAGACCCGGAAAAGAAAAACAGATATGGAATCAACATGATTGAGCGGTTTATTGCCGTTCTTGTTTTGCCGAAACTGACCATGATAATCCCAACGATGAGAAGTATAAGCAGCTTGAAGGTCCCCTCACCTACTGTAACAAGAGTTTCTCTGTTGAGATGATACTTGCCAAAAACAATATCAAGATTTGGATCTATAGGTACCGTTACAAGCAGTATCGAAAAAAGTATCAGCAGGATGCCGACATCAAATACCCGTTCGGCAGCAACCGTTGCAAGTCCTGTTGAAAAGGGTATATTTTCCTTTTTCTGGAGAACAGCCGGTCTTGCGACTTCTCCGACCCTGCCCGGAAGGATACAGTTTATCATAAAACCGATCATCAACGGATGAAATGCCCCCCAGAAACTTACTTTTCCTGCCGATTCCAGTATGATCTGCCAACGAAATACTCTTAAAACAAAACTGGTTAAAATAACCAAAACAGCCGGAAATATCCAAAAATAATTGATTGATATAAGATAAGCCAAAAGATCGGCCACCGGTACGTTTCTGAATGTCAGATAAAGTGCCAGGGCGGATATGGTCACCCCTATAATCAGAGATATGGTTATGTTTTTTTTCATAAAAGATATAAAAGACCTGGCCAAAATAAGAAAGCTTGAGGATTGTCAAGACAAAATTTTGCGTGCCTTTACGATATCTTTTTTAATCTGATCAGACAATTCGGAAATATTTGAAAATTTTTTTTCATCTCTGATGCGCTGTATGAAGTTCACACGGATCTTCCGATCGTATATATTTTCATTAAAGTCCAGGATATGAACTTCCACGGAAAATAAATGATCACCAAACGTGGGGCTGTAGCCGATATTGGCAACTCCTTTATGTGTGTTACTTCCGGATTCCACAGTGACGGCATAAACTCCGGTTTTTGGACATAGTTCATCATGAAGGATGATATTTGCCGTTGGAAACCCTAAGAGCCTGCCCCCCCGGTTGCGTCCGGTTGTGACAACACCTCTGATCTGGTAGTGACGCCCTAACAGTTTTTGGGCTTCAGCAACCCTGCCTGCTATGACGAGTTCGCGCGTCCGGGTACTGCTGATTCTATCAGGACTTTTATTTAACGCCAGTATCCAATCGGCCACGATGACTTCAAATCCATAATTTTTAGCATAGGTTTGTAATAGCTTGATATCTCCTTTACGATTTCTACCAAAAGTATAATCTTTCCCTACGACAATGGCTTTCATACCGATACGTGTCAATAGGATGTCCTCAACAAACTCTTCTGCCGATATGGCCGCAAATTCCAAAGTAAAGGGAATGCAAATAAGAACATCTATTCCTGAGCTTTCAATCAGCTCGACTTTCTGTTCATACAGAGTTATCAGTGGCGGGTGGCCGTTTTGTTTTAATACCCGTACAGGGTGGGGTTCAAAAGTCATGACTATTGATGTGCCGTCAATGGTGTCGGCTTTTTCTATCACCTCATGAAATAGAGCTTGATGCCCGATGTGAACACCATCGAAATTGCCAATGGTAATCACGGCGTTGTTATAGGGTTTTTTAATCTTATCGATATGTTCAACGAGTTCCATTCTAACCTTTCCCCGTCAATTTTGGTCTCTGAATTCGAGTTGTTATAAATTCAACCTGTTAATGATCTTGACAAAAATAACAAAGGGTTAATATAAAACAACTTGCATTTTAAATCAATCTTTTTTAAATTACAGGTTTTAGATGCCGAAGTGGCGGAATTGGTAGACGCGCTAGGTTCAGGGTCTAGTGGGGGTTTCTCCGTGGGAGTTCGAGTCTCCCCTTCGGCACCATAAATAATAACATGCCTCAGATATTCTATAACCTTTCGAAATCACAAGTCATTTAACGAACGCCAGTCTATGTCGGACAACATGAACAAACCACACAAAACATTAGAAACCCTACGTACCGACGCCAAAGAGATATTTACGGGCTGCCTTACTGCTGTAGACCCATACAAGGCGGTGAAACGTTTTGTTCACGTTCAGGGGGATAGGCTTATTGTGGGAATGGAAGGAGGGCCTGAAACCGAACTTGACCTGGCCGAATTCGACCGCATCTCCCTCGTGGGTGCGGGGAAAGCCACTGCCCCCATGGCTGCTGCCATTGAAGAGCTAATCGGAGAAAGGATTCAGAAGGGCCTGATCAATGTTAAATACGGCTTTACGCAAGAGCTGGCATTTACTGAAATAACCGAGGCCGGTCATCCTGTACCGGATGAAAACGGGATAAAGGGAACCGGAAAAATTCTTGATTTCTTGCAAAGCGCCGGGGAAAAGGACCTGATTTTTTCTCTCATATCCGGAGGAGGATCCGCTCTGCTCCCTTTTCCTGTGGGGAATATCACACTCTCGGACAAACAGGAAATTACCCGGGAATTACTGGCGTGTGGGGCCAGCATTGATGAGATAAATGCTGTCAGAAAGCATATATCTTTTTCTAAAGGCGGACAGATGGCAAGAGCGGCTTTTCCTGCTACCATTATCAACTTGATGCTCTCGGACGTGGTGGGAGATAAAATGGACGTGATAGCTTCGGGACCCTTTGTGCCTGACAGTGCTACATTCAAGGATGTTTGGGAAATCTTCAATAAATATAATTTGAAAGACATTCCCCCTGCTATTTATGAACACATGAAGGCGGGCCTGAACGGGCAAATTTCCGAAACACCCAAAGAGAATGACAAAATATTCAATCGCGTCTTTAATTTTATCGTTGGGAGCAATATATTAGCACTGGAGTCAGCAAGTGCGACCGCCAAAAAGCTCGGATATGAAACGCTTATCCTTTCCTCCATGGTTGAAGGAGAAACAAAAGAAGTGGCACGCATTCACGCCGCCATGGCCAAGGAAATTG
The DNA here is from genome assembly GCA_050123435.1 of Desulfobacterales bacterium. Lineage (GTDB taxonomy): Bacteria > Desulfobacterota > Desulfobacteria > Desulfobacterales > UBA11574 > S5133MH16. Next base: position 415 of record JASFHC010000017.1, on the reverse strand, counting down.
TCAAAACCGGAAGGCCGATTCCCGCGCCGGCATGTATTATTTCAGGAGGTGAAACCACTGTAACGATCCTGGGGGATGGTCTTGGAGGGAGAAACCAGGAATTCTGCCTATCTGCATGCATGGACCTTGTGGAGCTTCCGCCTCGGGTTGTCATACTGAGCGGGGGTACAGACGGAAATGACGGCCCCACAGACGCTGCTGGCGCCTTGGTTGATCCTTTCACGATAAAACGAGGAAAAGATGCCGGGATGGAGGCCGCCGAGTTTCTGAACAGAAACGATGCGTATCACTTCTTTGAAAAGACCGAAGATCTTCTCATGACTGGCCCTACAAATACGAATGTAATGGATGTCAGGCTTGTGTTGGTGGGCTGAGTTAGTGTCCATCCATAAACGGCATCTTTCGGCCCCCGGCG
>JASFHC010000016.1:0-17831 GCA_050123435.1 Desulfobacterales bacterium | reverse complement strand
CTTATGACCAACATGTTCCCGAACGTAGGTCTGAAATAGATCTCAGAAGCGGACTTGATAGAAGAAAGCCGAGAAAATCAAAATAATAAAAATATTTTTAAACGGGCAGAGTCAGAAATGGCTCTGATTTTTTTTAAGGATTTACCTTGACATCCACTAAACTTAATTGCATATAACCTACTAATTATATTAAGAAAATTTGATTTTCTTACGTTTTACTGCTATATATACAACTTCAAAAGGATAGGCCGCACTCCTGGGTCGGGAGTCTTTAGGGTTCAGGTTTTATGGTGTTCCTTTGGCATCAAACCATACATCCGAGTACCAGCTATTGCGCTCCTCCCAAAATATGGCGCTATCATGCCTTTTCCTTTTATCCTCTTGCTTCTCGAACACTCGCTTTGGTCCTTTCCTTAAAATCAAAATATATTCATGTTCCAACGTTACATATGCCCCGGCAGGTAGCATGCCTGATCCCATAAACTTGTTGGGGGCATTGGTCTGCTTGCGCCAAATAATACAGGGGAGTGGTGAAAAGTCGAGATCCAGGGCAATTTTCAAAACTCTCATGTGATTCGGATACAGTACGAAATTACCGTTAATGATCCGGGTCGCATCGCCGATGTTGATTCAGGCAAAACTACCGACTTTTAATACCCGGTAAACTTCTTGCCATACCGGGTCCAACAACTGGTGCATGAATTCAAAGGAATTTGTCCCATCCCCTTTTTCCAACGCCTTGTTGACAGATGAGCTTTGCCGGGCAAACATTTCATCCCGCATTTCAATAATCGGATAAGGCGGGGAGGTTACCATAAGATCAACGCTCTCAGATGGCACCGCTTCCATGTTTATGCTGGTTCCAATAATAACCGTATGATTTGTTTTCATATTGCCGGTCCATTTATAATGAGGTTTGCTTAATTTGTACAACTTTTGCGTATTTATTCTTCAAAATCAATAAACCAGGGGTCGGGAAGTTTTTTTATTTCAACTGCTCCATGTATAATCAGCAACTGTATCGTACAAACTCAACCATAAGGGCTCGTAACAAAAGAACAGTTTTTAGATAGTAAAATAAATAGGTTAGGTGAGCCAAATTTTTTATCTTTTAAGTACGAATTGAAAAAGGAGCTGTTCTTTCGCAACGATCCCTAATGCATTCAAACAGTGTACGATTTCGTTTCTGATCATTCATTCCGCTGCATTTAAATGTTTTAAGGGAAAATTCCCCGACCTCTCAATTAATTTAATTATTGACCAGCCATACAGTGCATCTCATTATCCTTCAATATTACAGAATTCTTGACAGTTTGTTATTCCTAATGTATTTAACTGAATTAACTCATATTTCGGAGGCTTCAAATCAAGTCAATAAAAGTCCCTTTTTTACCTGTGGGAAAGCGTTGAAAGGGTGAATAGATCATTAATCGTATAAATGAAAGGAGGAACCCGGAAATGAAGACTCTAATAAAGAACCTGCAATCTGCGAACAGAGATTTAAAGGCATTATCAAAGAAGGTTGACAAAATCATTGTACAGGTCGGGAAACTTGAGAAACCAAAATCAGTAAAAAAAACCACGGCCAAAGCAAAACCCGTAAAAAAGATGGTTGCTAAAAAATCCGCCAAATTAACAGCGGCGGATACTCTTTTTGGCATAATTAAAAGATTCAAAAAGGGCACGGATGTGGAAACACTCATGGAAAGGACGGGTTTCAACAGAAGAAAAATATACGACAATGTTAAGATCCTAAAAAAGCAAGGGAAAATTAGGACTGCCGGGATTGGTGTGTATGTTAAGGCATAAATACTTCGATAATAGGTAACGCCAATTCATCGGAAATAAAATCGAGAACGGTAATAACCTCTTCATTTCAAGCTCTCCGGGGTTAATCCGAATATTAGTGCTATGACTGCAACAAAGGAAAAAGGTTCAGGAAAGGAAGGCAGGGAAAATTCTATCCCTGCCTCGGAATTTCAATAACTTCGTATTCTGAACCGAGCAATTTTTAAGCTCAGCCACTCTCTTGCTCTATCAAAAAACTTTAGGAACGTTGCACTATCAACATTCCATTATATGTTAGCACCCTGACCGAGCAAAAGCAAAATGGACAACTATTTTAATCCGAATTCGGTTTAAAATCCCAGGTCATCATTAATCAAAATAACCTTTACCCTACCTTTAGGAAATGATTTTTCGGTAATCGTCCAAGTATTGCAGATACGGTCAGGACTTTTGCATTCTTCGCAATAGGAAGTTTTGGCGCACGGTGTTTTTTTGTCCAGACGCATGGTGTTGACCGGAGCGGCATAGTTTTTAATACGGAACATGGCCGCATCCAGATCGGGAACAATTTTATTGCGGCCTGCAAGGATAATAACATGTTTCGGGCCGAAAGTGATCCCTCCGATACGGTTGCCGATCATATCAAGGTTAACAAGCTGGCCGGTTTCGGTCACCGCATTACTGCCGGTAATAAAAAGATCGACCAGCAGTGACTGCTGGCGACGCTCCAGACTTTCTTCGGGAGACAGTTTTTTTTCAAAAGTGTCCAGCACGTTTAAATCACCCCTTTTCTTCAACGTATCATATAGTCCCGTGGCAGTGAATGTGAGCGATCCTCCCCATGATACACTCTTGGGCGCAATATCGGGTATAATTTTTTCAAGGACAATTTTTTTAGCTTCATCAGTGGTTTCCGCTACAAAAGCTTGAAAATTGTTTGAATCTAGAACGTTCTTAAGATCGTTCAGTCTTGTTTTCCAAAATCTATCAATGGGTTTATCCATAATATTCTCCTTCCTTTCTATTAATTGAGCGTGTTGTCGTGGCTAGGCTGAATCGGGTTGATCATTTTGAAAAAAAGTGCTATCTGTCCCCATGTTGATATAACCTAAGTTGAGCGATTTGTTACGAAGACATGTGCTGAAATCCTGATGCATAAGAGTTCGCAAAAACCGCAGTCATACCCGTGGATATGTCGAGTATTTTCGCGGATCCTTGATGAGCAAGAGATCGGCGCAGACAGAGTAAAAAATCGCTCAATTTAGTATAAGATTTTTATAAGAAAATAGACTTTTATTTTCAACAAGAAAACTGATGGTTTCTAAAACATCACTTACAAATTTATAAAAAACCAAAGAGGTGCTAAATGAAAAAAATTACTTATCTGTGTATTATCTTATCTGTTTTAATGGTTTTTGGATGCGGTAAAGATAGCCCGGAAGACGTGGCCAAAAATTATGTTAAAAAACAGTTTGCGCTTGATAACGACGGTAAGCTTGACATGTCCGACTTAAAATATACGGTTACTGAAGACCAAGAAGGCAATAACGCAACAGTAAAAGTTTCCGGTACCATTAAATATGAAGAACAAATCCATTTAATCAAAGAGAAGGAAAAATGGATAATCAGTAAAGAAAAAATTATGCAAGGCAAAAAGAAAGGTTCACATTAGCAATTCATTATTATTTTCATAACGTTAGCAAAATCTGATTTGCAATAGACCTGGATTCTCCGGCTGCTATCACCCGGATGGCGGGGTTTCCTTTTACCGGACATTTGTATTCACAGATTCCGCACCCCACACAGCTTTTGAGATCTACATAAGGCAGTTTTATATTCACCTTCTTCCCTGCCGGTGATAAAGACTGCCCTTGGATAAGGCGTATGGCTTTGGGAGAAGTTGGACAGTGTTCTTCACAGACGATGCAGGGCCCGTTTCCCGACCATGGGAGGCATCGTCCCCGGTCTATATAGGCAGACCCTATCCTGATGGGACTTTCGATTTTCTCTTTGCCTGATAATTTACGAATAGCCCCCGTAGGACAAACCCCACTGCAAAGTGTGCAGGTATATTCACAATAGCCTTGGGTCATAATGAGATTTGGTGTCCAAAACCCGGCCATCCCCGCTTCTGTAAGTGCAGGGTTGATAGCATTTGTTGGACAAACCTTCATGCACAGCCCGCACCGCTGGCAAAGCTTTAAAAAATCCTTTTCGGGCAATGAACCCGGAGGTCTTATCAAACGGGCATCAGATACATGGTGCAACCTGCCGTCCAACCTTCCTAATAAAGGAATAGATAGGCCGGCCAGCAAACCACCCAGCACCGCCCGGCGACCCATATCGGGCTTTTTACTGACGTGTTGCGGCCATGCCAATTTAAAGACAATGGCATTTTCAGGACAGGCGTTAAAACAGTTAAAGCAGAACATACATTCCGAGGCGTCCCATTCCTGTCCCGGAACCGGAGAGGCTGCCCCCTGGCAGGAGTGAAGACACAAATTACAATTCGTGCATTTCTCAGGATCTTTCTCCAGTCTCAGGATACTAAATCTGGCAAAGACTCCGAGAAGCGCACCCAGAGGACATAGGGTACGGCAATAGAAACGCGGCCGGATACGGTTGAGAAACAAAATAAAAAGAAAAAGAATGCCGATGAACCATGCGGATTTGAAGGCTTTATATCCATACCCGAAAACGGGTGATACCAAAACCTCATCTAACCGTCCTATATAATTAAATAATTTTATATCACTTTGTGCGGTCAGATCCAATAATTCTTTAATCCCTGTTCCGATCCCGGGGAAAACAGCAAGGGCCAGAGAACGGAAGAAAAAAGAAATGGGGTCCAACAGTCCGGTAAGGTTGAGACCCAGCAACGCAGATATAAGAAATAGAATAAGCAAAAAATATTTGAATCTCTGGCTGGAGTGTTTTTGGTTTGCAGAGACCATACGTTGTTTTTTTAGGGTCGGCCTGATATAACTCACCATGTGATGAATGGTACCCAATGGACAGATAAAGCTGCAAAAAACCCTGCCAAAGAAAAACGTCAGGACAACAATCCCCAAAGCCCACCCAAAGCCTTTGATCCACTGGTGCCCTGATATGAGAGATGAAATCCATATGAGAGGATCAAGCTGAAAGAAATATTTTACAGGATAACCCAGCTCGATGTCCGGTTCAGCGTTCGGCGCTATAGAATAATCCAGATAAATGTCTTGGGGCAGGCGGCTTTCAATTAGGAGAAAAATGAAAAGAATTAAAAAAAAGGCTTGGCTTACACGTCGTATCCAAACCAGGTGGCTTGCTTTCAAATGATCACCTTGTGCTGGCGGAGTTTCTGAAATTCAGTTGTGCCAAGTCCCCATTTTTCCCCGAGGCGAATGAAACCGATGTCCTGGGGACGAAAATTAAAAAGACCGGAGGCTTTAGCATCCGCGGCAACAGGATCATCACTCAATATCAGGCGATTTGAGACCGCCACATCCGAACGGCTTCCGCCCGAGGGACCATTAGAGACCATGATCCGGGTGGCATCTATGAGAGTAATCGTGGGATTGAAAAATTGAGCCAGATCCACAATGGTCAGATGGATATCCTGATGCAGGGCACTTCTTCTGCCGCCCACAGCTCCAATCCAGTTTTTCATACCAAGCGTCAGACCACTAAGGCTGTGGACCTTGGCAACCGGTAGATTGATGACTTTGTCAGCCTCAACCAGCGGTAAAAACACCGGCCAGACATCCAGACGGTGCCCTTGTAATTTCATGTTCCGCATCAAGGACGACCTGGGATAGACCAGATCCGCTCCGGTTTTTTTTGCCACCATCCCGGCGCCGGTGATGGCAAAACAGCGTCTGGCATCATGGATGGTATGGTCGGCAATTCTGATTTTTTTTGCTCCAGCCTCCTGGCAAAGTTCAACAACCGCCTCCAAAACTTCGGGATTGGTTGTTGCCGCCAAGTCCGGAGGCCTTGCCCAGGAGATATTCGGCTTGATCACCACCACATCCTGTTTTGAAACAAATTTCTGTATTCCTCCGGTCGCCTCAAAAACCTTTCTTGCTAATTCCCTAACAGAATATTCGCGATTCTGTGCGATCCCCTCAACAATAAATTTTTTATTCGTTGATCCGGCCCAGGCCGAAATCGTTTTTTGAAAAGGCCATGTCATTGCACCGGTCAGTGCAAGGCTTCCGGATATTTTAAGAAGTTTTTTTATGGTTTCTCTTCGGGTAATGGGATGACAATTCATGATCCATTCCTCATCAAACAATACCGCTTATTATTCCCGAATCATTGGGGGACTCGAAAAAAATGCGTCGGATTTCTCCGACCCCTGCATCCGAAAGCATATCCTCGATCTGTTTTTCAGAATAGGATCGTCCTAATGGAGTTCCCAATAGCATATTCAGGGAAAACAGGGCTGGGAAAAGCGGGCCATCCATACTGTTGTTTAAAATAAAATCGTGGACCAGGATCATTCCCCCGGGTTCCAGAACAGAAACCGACTTGCCAATAATTTTGCGACAGTCATCGGGTCCTTCTCCGTGGAGAATATGAGACAGCCATACCACGTCATAGATTCCTTTAATCTCTTCTTCGATATAATCCACGTCCTTAAAATCGATACGGTCCTGCAAATTAAATTTAGCAATGGTTTTTTCGGCAAAGGGCCGAGTGGTGGGCAGGTCATAAACCGTTGCTTTGAGCCGGGGATTGTTCATACAAAAATGAATGGCATAAGTTCCGGGGCCGCCACCCAGATCCAGTAAATGCCGTCGACCGGAAAGATCTACTTTCGGTACCAGCATCGGGGCGAGATTCATTGCCAAATTGAACATACCCATGAGAAAATTTTCTCGTTGTTCTTCGTCCGTATGCGTTGCTCTATGTCTTACCGAACGGCCGGATCGAACCGCCACGTCCAGTTTACTCCAGGAATCTATCAAATTGTGATGGTGCTTGACGATGTGCCCCATATATTTTGAAGAATCTTTGGAAAGAAACGTGTAGCTCAAAGAGGTATTGGCATAAGTATCTTCTTTTTTGACCAAAAAATCCATGGCAGAAAGGGCATTGAGAAGTGTTTTAACGCCTCTTTTGTCGCCGTTAAGTTTTTCGGCCACATCCTCCCCTTTAAGATGATCCTTGCCTATAATGGTAAAAATATTGAGTTTAACTCCCGCATGAAGCGTACAAGTTTCCCAATAACTTCCTGATAATTTAAGTATTTTTTCCGGATTCAATTCTTCTGCGGTCATAAAAATTCATCTTTGCTGTGATCTTTGGAGGTATGATTCAGGTTAATCCTATCAAAGCTATATCAATTTTTCAACCGGTATGGCTTAAACCGCCATGGTTCTTCACTTTTGTATCATTTTAGCTTCACAAAACAAAAAAACACCCCCAGCATTCAGGCAATCCGGATTTTACATGCATCATTGTCTGAACCCCTTTTTAAATTTTTTAAAAATTTCTGATAAAAATACTTTACATTTTTAATTCATGATTTATTCTCACCATTAACCTTGTTTAAAATCCGTGTTCAGGAGGTAACATGACGAACCAAATGAAAATTCCGGACAATTTGCAACGGGCTTTTCACCGCTTGACTGACCACCTTCCCGAACCACTTAAAGATGATGACCACACGCAAGAAGTTATTTTAATTTACTTAAAATTTGGGGATGAGAAGTTGGCTCGACATCGTATTGAGATCATCAAAACAATTTTTCGCGAAAAAACCCTTAAAGAATCATCTAAAATTTATACATTGTTGGATCTTTACTTTTCAGGGAGTGATTTACCTGAATCCAATTTATCTGAAGGTAATAGCTTAGAATTTCCAACTGATTAGTTCAATTTGAAGACAATCTCTTTTAATCAAAAAAAGGGCAACATCGTAAATGTGTTGCCCTTTGTTAAAAAAAGGTCTGTATGATTAACAACAGGAATCTGTTTTTGTTCCACAGCCTGAACATCCGGGTCCGAAATCTATGCTGCAGTCAAGTTTAAAACCCATTTCGGAAAAATCTATCTTAATCGGCTTTGCTTTTTCTATAAATTCTTTATCGACAATATATTTGAAACCGTCAATTTCAAAAACGTGATCTGTATCTTTAGACTCATCCAGAGCCATGGCGAGTGATGGGCCGCCTCATCCTCCCGCATTTAAAAAGATCCTTATCGGTGAAACCTCTTTGCCTTTAAAATATTCGGCAATCTGTTCTGTAGCTAATTCGCTAACTTCAATCATAATATTCTCCTTTTTAAAAAAATATAACTGTCTGTTAAACAAGTCTAAATTAAATATCAACATAATCTCGACATATGGATTTGTCAATGTAAGACGTTAAAAAAACCATAAATCAACATTAAAATTAAAGCCTAAGACAAGATGAATATTATCTATTTAATTCAGTTAGTTATGATGATTTCTCAAAAAGTCAAAAAAACTTTTTACCAATTCATTATGTTTTATTTTGCTAAACTTTTTAAATATTCCTGGTAGACAGCATAGTTCTTTTCAGAAAAAAGAATAAAGACGACCTTTTTTATGGTTCTGTTATCTTTTAAAAAATCGCGGGTAGTATCAACTGCGATTTTACAGGCCTCTTTTACAGGGTAACCCTACACGCCTTCTCCTCCCAAAAGCAACGCATTCGCTGCATTAACAACTGTATCAAGTTGAAGACGGGTTATATCTCCCTGTAAAACTTCGATGCGTTCGAGCGCCTTCTTTTCCACACCCCTGCCTCCAAATGCACTTTTTCATGAAACGGTCATAAGTCATAAAGGGTTTCATCCCGTAACGGTTCTTTGCGTCTTGTTTTGATGCTTTTTAATTTTTTCGCCTGCAAAGAAAACGGGTCTTCCTCTTCCAGAATATCACCGAGTTCAGCCTCCACCTGTTCAGGATCTTCACCTTTTTCCATCCTCCTCAGCGCCTCATCCATGCCGTCACCGAGTTTAAGGCCGGTCATGTCAGAAAGTTTGCGCATCAGATTGGCAGCCTGCTTGGGATCGTCCTCGTTCATTTTATCCGCTTCACCCGCCAACATCTGCATGGCCTGCTCCATTTTGCTGCTGTCAAATGGCAGATCATCAAGATCGCCGTCTTCCTTTGCTCGTCCGGTGAACGCCACCACAGAAATCTGTCGGGTAAGTGTCTTTGTTTTGCATTTTGGACACTTGGGCGTTTTGGTCGTATTAATGGTTTTGGAAAAAAAGTTAAAAAGAGTATTGCAGTCTCTGCAATAAAATTCATAGATCGGCATGGTTTCACCTCTTTTGATAACACTTTTGCTTTTTGAAAATATTATAAATATTCTTTTGGATCCGGCGTGTTTCAAAGAACGAAAGGGTTACCTCTTTTTCTGTTTATTCTGCTGCGCTTTTTGTATTCTGGCCCATGTATCCCGTAACGTTACCGTGCGGTTGAATATTAGGGTTTGGTCGGAAGAATCCTTGGAATCAACGCAAAAATAACCGAGTCTTTCAAACTGGTACCTGCTACCCGGCGCCGCACCGGCAAGACTGGGTTCCACAAAGAACGGGAGTGTTTCCAAAGAATTCGGATTTAAATATGTTTTAAAATCAACATCCTTCTCCTCATCCGGATTTTCTTTTATAAATAGATGGTCGTAAAGGCGTGTTTCGGCCTTTATGGCGCGGGCCACGGAAACCCAGTGTAACGTCGCTTTTACCTTTCGTCCATCCGGGGATGATCCGCCGCGTGTATCCGGATCATAGGTGCAATGCAGTTCGACCACCTGTCCGGTTTTTTCATCCTTAACAACTCTCACGCAGGTAATATAATACGCATATCTCAGTCTTACCTCACGACCGGGTGCCAAACGGAAAAACTTTTTCGGCGGGTCCTCTAAAAAGTCGTCCTGTTCAATATAAATCACACGCGAAAAGGGAACCTTGCGTGTTCCCATACCCGGGTCTTCAGGGTTGTTTAAGGCATCCAATTCTTCAACTCTTCCTTCAGGATAGTTGTCGATGACGACCTTGAGCGGACGTAACACACCCATTACGCGTTGTGCCCGTTTATTCAAATCTTCTCTGATGCTGTATTCGAGCAATGCGATATCAACAATACTGTCCCGACGGGCCACTCCGATCCGTTCACAAAAATTTCGGATCGAGTCCGGTGTATAGCCCCGCCTCCTCAGGCCGCTAATGGTGGGCATTCGAGGATCGTCCCATCCTGAGACAAACCCTCCATTTACCAATTCCACAAGTTTGCGCTTGCTTAATATCGTATAGCCGAGGTTAAGGCGGGCGAACTCGATTTGCTGGGGGTGACAATCCACATACAGTTCGTCCAGTATCCAGTCATAGAGTTGGCGATTGATTTCAAATTCAAGGGTACAAAGAGAATGGGTAATTCCTTCGATGGAATCTGAAAGGCAATGGGCAAAGTCGTACATCGGATAAATACACCACTTGTGACCTGTCCTGTGATGAGGTATCCGTCGAATACGATAAAGCGTGGGATCACGCATCAGAACATTTGGAGATGCCATATCAATCTTGGCTCGGAGGACGTGGGAACCGTCCTCAAATTCTCCGGCCCGCATGCGCTCGAACAGGCCCTGGTTTTCTGACACCGAACGGTTGCGATAGGGGCTTTCCTTTCCCGGTGTTGTCAAGGTGCCGCGGCTTTCCCTAATCTCATCAGCGCTCAAGCTGCACACATAAGCCTTCTCGGCTTTGATCAACTGAACGGCATATTGATAAAGTTGCTCAAAGTAGTCGGATGCATAGAACAGACGATCATCCCAATCGAATCCAAGCCACCGAACGTCTTCTATGATGGATTCAACATATTCAATATCTTCTTTGCTGGGATTGGTGTCATCGAATCGCAAATTGCAAATACCCCCTTTATTCTCTGCGGCAATACCGAAGTTAAGGCAAATGGATTTGGCATGTCCGATATGTAGATATCCGTTGGGCTCAGGGGGAAAGCGGGTCACAACCCGGCCGTCGTTTTTGTTGTCTTTTACGTCCTGAGCGACAATATTCCGGATAAAATTAGGAGCCGGAGTCAATTCGGTTATTGTCATATTTAAAACTCCATTCTTTAGCTATATTTATGAGTCTGTTGATTAATGAGGATTTTCGTTAAAGATCAAGGCATGCGAAAAAAATAACCACAGGCATATATTTGATATTCCGAGGATTATTTTTTGATTATAACGCAGAGATTGTACGAAAAGACCATTAATCAACAGACTTATTTATGGTTTATCGAAAAGTGACGGCGCCTTTCTCAGGCGATTCACAACACGATCCTGGCCTAAAGTGATCAAAATATCAAAAATTCCGGCGCCGGCAAGTTGGCCGGTAACAGCGGTTCGAATGCCGTTGATCAATATTCCGGGTTTGATTTTTAGCTCCTCTGCCGTCTCACGAATGGTATCCTCAGTTTTCGAAGTCGTAAAATTTTCCAAAGTCTGCAACCGATCTGCCAACAAGGGGAGCCATTTTTTTAGATCCGGATGCTTGAAAATATTTTTTTTCAGTGCCCTGGACTCAATGGAAAAATCGTCGGAAAAATAGGCGCGCCCACGGGAAACAAAATCGGTTGTTACATGAAACCGGCTGCGAATCAGTTCGATGGTATCCAGATACCAGCGGCGCTTTGCGCCCTCATACTCAGGATTCCAGATCCCCGCCTTTTCCAGTTCGGTTCGAACATAAGGTTCGATCTCTTCAACAGGCAGAGTCCTTAGGTAATGGGCGTTGATACTTATGGCTTTGGGATCGGTAAAATATTTTGGATCACCTGTTCTTACATCGAAGATGGAATTGGCGCGATTGATTCCCTGAAGGGAAAACGCTTGGATTAATTCCTCCCTGGAAAAAATTTCTCTGGATTCAGCCGTAGCCCATCCCAGCAGGACCAAAAAATTTACAAATGCCCACGGTAAAAATCCGTGCTCTTTGTAAAAGTGGACAGCAACCAGCTCGCCATGCTTGCGTTTGGAGATCTTGGCTTTTTTAGAATCCAAGGTGAGCGACATGTGCGCAAATTTAGGCACCGGCGCCCCCAGTGCCTGATAAATTAAAATCTGCCGGTGTGTATTCGACAATCCGTCCTGACCGCGAATGACATGGGTAATCCGGTCACGGATATCATCCACCGAATTTGAAAGAAGGTACAGAGGTTGACCGTTGGAACGGACAACCACAAAGTCCTCAATATCCTCGTATTTATATTCAATTGTTCCGTAGACCGTGTCTTTGAAACGGACAGAGCCCTGGCCATGCGGCACCTTCATGCGAATGGTAAAAGGAATCCCTGCCGATTCCTTTTCGGCAACCTCATCCGACGTTAAACGACGACAGGTACCGTCATATTTTAAATCTTTCTTCTGCTTCAATGCCGCCTGTCTTTTTCGGTCGAGTTCTTCTTTCGTACAAAAACATTTGTAGGCATGCCCCGATTCCAACAATTTGTGTGCAGCGGCCAGATGTTCATTAATAAACTGCGACTGGAAATAGGGGCCTTCATCCCAGGTTATCCCCAACCATTTCAAACTTTCAATAATTCCTTGTATAGATTCTTCAGTTGACCGTTCCGCATCCGTATCCTCGATTCGAAGGATAAGTTTGCCTCCGGTTTTTTGAGCAAAAAGCCAGTTAAAAATCGCTGTGCGGGCACCGCCGATATGAAGGTAACCGGTCGGGCTGGGAGCAAAGCGTACGATTGTTTTTTGTTTCATATATAGTTATCCTTTTTAACCGCTCACGGCGTAGAGTTGTGAACCTTTGAGCCCTGAATCCTGAACGGTTAAATTAATGTTAAACAACAGTCCGTTGAACGTTTTTAAAAATGCGGGGTTTACAATTATTTCATACAGTATAAACTTGTTTCGGTAGAATTAGTCTTATAAATCTGCTATATGTAATTCTCTACACTGTATAACTTAGAACGTCCATAAAATTTTTGGCTTTTTAGAAAAAATCCTTTACGGTTTCGATTAAAAAAATAACCGGCTTTTCCTGTTTTTGGATCGTCGAAATCTTGGGATTAAACGACTCAACATTTATGATAAAAGGGTATCACATGAGTAACGAAATAGAATGTATGTGTATGCAATGTGGCATTTCAATCTATCTTTCCGAAAATTCCGTTATCATGGACGATTCGTCTGACGCTGATTTAAAGCTTTTGGACATCCTATTGGTATGCGAGCAATGTGGGGGTCAACTTAGGCTGGTGGGAAAAAAGGGAGACGAGCCTTTTTACCGGCTCAAATAATGGGTATATTACCGGGTTAGTGTGCATCAATAAATGAGGATTTTTGTTCAAGATCAAGGCATGTGAAAAAAATAACCCCGGGCATATGGTTTAATATTCCGAGGATTATTTTTTGAACATAACGCGGAGATTGGGCAAAAAGACCATTTATGGACGGACACAAGTTAGAAAAAATGGGTGCGATATAAATGGAAGATTTCCGCTTCTTCATCTTCATGCAAAAACCTGAGCGGCGCAACGTTCATTTTACATCGATAATTTGGGGATGTTCCATACAGGCGACAGATCAACGGCCGGACAGGATAAATAGAACAACCGGTTTCATTTAAATATGGGCAGGTATTTCCATAGGCCACTCCGGGTTTCATCAAGTTTTTTTTAAGGAACGCTTTAATCCGTTCATCCTCAACTTTAGTTCTGGAAGGCACGCCAAAGTTTTTGCAGCATTCATGACAGCCATCAGTACATCGAAAGTCCGGAATTAGATTGTATATATCTTCAATATCCATTAAAATTTTCCTTTTGTTTTTGAAAAAATCCCTAATTTCAAATTATATGGGCCATAATATTGAAAAAAGTCAACTGAAAAAATGATTGTATCTGCAAATCAGCCTTACTATTTTCCATATCCCGGTTTTTTTTACAAAATTTATTTTTCCGACGTTTTTGTAATTATGGATGACGTTCAGTTCCCCAGGGGTACGACCTGGACCACTCGAAACAGATTTAAAAACCACCAGGGAAGCTTATGGATGACAGTGCCTGTAAAAAAGAAAAACTTGGGCCTGCAAAAAATCAGCGCTGTCAAGATATGCCATGACGGAAAATGGGAAAAGAAACATTTGGAAAGCTTTAAAAATGCTTATGCAAAAGCCCCGTATGTTAAGGAACATCTAATTTTTTTAGAGGCGCTTTTTTCAACAAAATTTGAAAAACTTATCGATTTTAATCTTAAGATCATCCGTTATTTGATGAAACATCTTCAGATTGACACAGAGGTTATATTATTGTCCGAACTTGAAATAAAGGAAAAAGGAACTCAGCTCCTCGTAGAAATTTGCAAGACATTGGGAGCATCGCAGTTTTTGGCCCAGAGTGCTGCCAGTAAGTACCTTGATATACACAGGTTCAAAGAAGCAGGAATTGGCCTAACGGACGTTAAACCACCGTCACCGGTTTATCCTCAGCTCTGGGGAAATTTTATTCCCAACCTGTCCGCTCTTGACCTTATTTTAAATTGCGGTTCAAAAGCACATGACATCATGATCGGCAATTAACCCATATTTCTCATAAAGAATTTATTTTTAACATACAAACAGCAAATGAAATTAAGACGGAAACTTCCATTCAACAAGGTGGTTCTGGTATCCGCGCCTTGGCCCCTTTACAGCCGTCCCTCAGTTCAAATCGGAACTCTGAAGTCCTATCTAAAAAAAAAGTTTCCTGATTTGAAGGTCGACGCGCATCATTTTTATTTAAAAGTCGCCCAGACAATAGGATACAGACGCTATCAAGCAATTTCCGAACGGACATGGCTTGCGGAAACCATTTACGCCGCCCTGTTATATCCGGAGCGACATAAGCACATAGAAAAAATATTTTATAAACAGGCTGCCGGTAAACCGTTGTTGCGGAAAATCCTTTTTGATACTTTAACCAAACAAATTCAGAAGGCTTCGGAGACTTTTATACATACCATCGATTGGGGAAAATATGGTTTGGCGGGTTTTTCCATTTGTTTTTGCCAGCTAACTGCTTCTCTTTACTTCATCCGGCAGGTTAAAAAGCTATTCCCGAATCTTTTTATTGTCGTGGGCGGGTCCATATTCACCGGTGAGGCGACACGGAATCTGTTTAAATTTTTTCCGGAAATTGATATTGCAATCAACGGTGAAGGTGAACTTCCCCTGAGCCGATTGATTGCTAACCTTAACGATCCACAATGTAAAGAAATGCCTCCGGTTGAGGGGATTATCACACCAAAGTCCGATGAAAAAAACACACCGGCCGCGTTTCATCAGATGAATTCGTTATCCGATCTTGTTCCTCCGGATTACGACGATTATTTTGAATTGATGCAATCGTTCGGACCGGAGAAAACTTTCTTTCCAACACTTCCCATGGAAATCTCGAGAGGGTGCTGGTGGCGCCGCAAACAAGAAAGCCAAAGATATACGGGATGTGCCTTTTGCAATCTCAACCTCCAGTGGGACGGTTATCGATCAAAAAACCCGGAACAGGTGGTTTCGGAGATTGATCATCTGACCACGAAGTACAAAACACTTTCCGTTGCCTTTATGGACAATCTCCTCCCTTTGAAAACATCCCGGAATATTTTTAATCGCATGGCAAAGCTGGAAAAGGACTTTCGCCTGTTCGGAGAAATCAGGGCCTCCACACCGGGAGCCGTATTGAAAGCCATGCAGACCGCCGGAATGCAAAAGGTCCAAATCGGTATAGAGGCATTAAGTACACGGCTCCTTAAGAAGCTCAACAAGGGAACAACGACCATCCAGAATATTGAAATCATGAAACATTGCGAAATGATGAGCATTACAAATTCATCGAATCTAATGCTCTATTTTCCGGGCAGCGACCAGAAGGATGTGGACGAAACGCTCAGAAACCTGGATTTTGTTTTGTGGTTTCGTCCGCTGAAGATTGTTCATTTCTGGCTCGGGCTGGAAAGCCCTGTATGGCAACACCCTGAAAATTTCGGGCTCAGATCTGTTTTCAACCACCGTAATTATGCGGCCATATTTCCACCGGATGTTTTTAAAGCCATGCGGTTTATGATTCAGTCCTATCGAGGTGACCTCGGAAGTCAAAGAAAACTCTGGAAGCCGGTCAAAAAAAAGCTGGAAGACTGGAAAAAATCCTATGAGCAACTCCATAGAGGTCCAAAATATGAGAACATCTTAAGCCTTCGTGACGGCAGAAACTTTTTGATCATACGCCAGAAAAGACTTAACAGTCAATCCCTGACACACCGTTTGGAGGGGACATCCCGAGCGATCTATCTTTTTTGCTTTCGGCACCGGTCGCTAAAAAAAATCCTCGCCCGTTTTCCATCTTTGACTGCTGACAGGATCGAGCCTTTTTTAAAAATGATGGTGGACAAAAAGCTGATGTTCCAAGAAAACGACAACTATCTGAGCCTGGCCGTGCCGGCCAAGCAGAAATTTCACGAATAGTAGCCAAAGAAAGTTTTCATTTTATATCATTATTTCAGGTTTGGAAACATGACAAAAATATGCTATTTAAACACAAGGAAGCGAGGCCTTTGAAAAATGTTTAATTTTGTTCAAGGCCAAGGAAGGCGAAAATTTTAACCACCCCAGAGAAATAGGCTTCGCATTTCACAGGGCAGGCACGAATACATTGGGTATTTCGAGGATTAAAATTTGAGTCTGACGCTGAAATTTGGCAAAAGAGGATGTTTTGCTAAGGTCTCGAGGAATTATCCACGTTCATTAATATCCCTTTAACAGATTAAATGGGATATTAAGTTGCTTCTTAAGGAGATAACAAGGAGAAATTTATGGGTTTTCTCGGTAAGGTAATCGGAGGAACAATAGGATTTGCTATGGCCGGTCCCTTGGGTGCAATTGCCGGTGCTGCGCTTGGACATGCGTTTGATACCGGCGGTCAAACTTACTACACTACCGAACGAGCCCGTCTTTCAGCCGGTGAAGAAGCCCAGTTCACTTTTTTCGTTGCAGCGTTTTCCATGCTCGCAAAGCTTGCCAAAGCAGACGGTCAGGTATCAAAAGAAGAAATAAATGCCGTTGAAAATTTTATGGTATACGATTTAAACTTAAACTCTGAAAGTAAAAGACTGGCCACAAACATTTTTCATACCGCCATTGATTCTCCGGATAACTTTAATGCGTTTGCCGGTCAGTTTTACAACCAATTTCGATCTCAGTACCAAATGCTTGACCTTATGATAGATATATTACTCAGAGTATCCGTGGCTGACGGCACATTGAGCCCAAACGAAGAAAAGCTTATCCTGTCCGCTGTGAGGATATTTAATTTTAACGATGAAAAATACAGCAAACTAAAATCAAAATATATCCAGGAGGTTGAGAAATATTATGCCGTCCTTGGATGCAACAGAAACGACTCAACTGAGCATATAAAGAAACAATACCGAAAGCTCGTGTCTGATTATCACCCTGACAAGATCGCATCAAAGGGGTTGCCTGAAGAATTTGCAAAATTTGCCAGTGATAAATTCCGTGAAATCCAGTCAGCCTATGAAGTGATAAAAAAAGAAAAGGGTATCAAATAGTGTCCATCCAAAGGAAACAAACATGCAAAGTAAACACATACAAAACCGCACGGAATATGGCATAACCCGCAGAGAATTTCTATGGATTTCTTCGATGTCCGCAGCAGGTTTTATGGTCGGGTGTGCAGCAAACCCGGTGACCGGCAAACCTCAATTCATGATGGTATCGGAAGATCAGGAAATTAAGATCGACAAACAAAACTCCCCCCATCAATTCTCCTCGGACTACGGTCCTCTGCAGGATACCGCCCTTAATAATTATATCAATCAAACCGGCAAAACCTTAGCCGCCCGAACCCACCGTCCCCACATGCCCTATTCGTTCCGAGGCGTAAATGCGACCTATGTGAATGCCTATGCCTTTCCCGGGGGAAGCATCGCTGCAACCCGGGGAATTCTGCTGGACCTTGAAAACGAAGCACAACTTGCAGCTTTGCTGGGCCATGAACTCGGTCATGTTAA
>JASFHC010000015.1:0-18041 GCA_050123435.1 Desulfobacterales bacterium | reverse complement strand
ATTTCAGAGTGTATATCATTGATATTTCTGGCGAATCAACTTTTTAACCACCCGAATGGTATTTAAATGAATGTCCACCGTATCGTGGATATTCGGGGAGTAACCTCCTCCCAGAACAACGGCTACGGGAATTCGCTGATCCGCGCACAACCTCAAAACATAGACATCACGATCCATGAGGCCTTGCTTGGTCAGTAAAAAGCCACCCAGACGATCCTCCCTAAAAGGGTCCGCCCCGGCCAGATAAATAACCAGATCGGGATCATGCTTTTTTATCAGGTCCGGCAATACCTTGAGGTGCTCCAGATACTTCTTATCGTCCACCTTCATACTTCCGGGAAGACTGATATCGTAATTGCTGTATGCTTTCTGATATGGATAAAGGTCGTCCTGGTGGATACTGAAGGTAAAGACCGTATCATCCCCTTGAAATATGGCCGCGGTTCCGTTTCCTTGGTGCACATCACAGTCGATAACCATTGCCCGATCAATGAAACGTTCCATCTGAAGCTTCCGAATCGCCACTGCTATATCGTTCAAATGACAAAAACCTTCCTCATGGCTGGCAAAGGCGTGATGAAAACCTCCACCCAGGTTCATCCCCATTCCTTGCGCTAAAGCGATTTTACATGCAAGGTAAGTACCTCCGCAGGCAACCTTTAACTTTTTAAATATATACCAACTGATCGGGTTTTCACCATTGATAAAACCCATCGGGGTAAACGCCAAAAGATAGAGACGCAAAAGATAGCCCCGGCTATGAACCCATGATAGATCGCTATCGTCAAGGGGTGCGGGGATGGTAAAATCGTCTTGGGTTAAAATCTTCTCTTCTAAAGCCCTGTTGTGAATGACAAGGTATTTCTTGACCGGAAAAAAATACCACCAAAAACCGACACGGTATTCGGGGCTCCAGACAAAATTGGCGCGCGTGGCATCTTCCCGGACGGTAATTTTTGTTGGTAACAGAGAGTTGGTAACTTCAAATTTAGGCGCAGACCAGAACTTGCCGGCCACCAAAACTATCCAATAGATCAGCAGCAGAGATCCCAGAAATATCCGCCACTTTCCACCTGCGGAAACCAGAAGGTAGATAATTGTTATAAAAAGTATAATTTCAGCAAGGGTAAGAGGAAGCCGGGTATGGCCGAGAAGCTCTTCATGGCTGTATATCATGGGTAACACTTCTGATTGCTGATAAAATCAAGTTTGTTTTCTTAAAGCTCGTCAGACCAGTTTTTACAAAATTCCGACTGAGGCCTATCTGAATAATCGACCTCAAACATCCCGGCAACCGACTGTGTGATATTCACTGGGTCATTAATTAACAATTCCTTTTCCTGTGCGGTCATCACTGGGAAGCCATAGTATTTATTTTCGTATTTAAACATGCGCTTTGTTTTTAACCGGTCAACAACAAACTTCATATGTTTGGCAAGTCTCTTCCGAATTAACTGTTTGGACGAGACAACAATCGCATCCTTGATACGATCAATAACTTTTTCCATTGCGGGGTCTATTTCATAACCAATGCTGTTTCTTCCGGAGGCGATTGCTGCGGCGATCGTAGTTCCCGTTCCCAAAAAAGGATCGAGCACAGTATCACCTTTGGCCGAATACATGTTAATGAGACGATACACGACCTCAAAGGGATAAGCGGCACTCCTTTTTCGGGCATCTTTATTGCTGAGGGCTTGCGGTGCACCCTTGACATCAAACCATACATCCGAGAACCAGCTATTGCGTTCCTCCCAAAAAATAGCGCTTTCACGCCTTATTTTCTTTTCTTTCTCTTTTTTGAATTCCCTTTTGGGGCCTTTTCTCAAAATCAAAATATACTCATGTTCCAAGGTTACATAAGCACCAGCCGGAAGCATGCCTGATCCCATGAACTTATTGGGCGAATTGGTCTGTTTTCGCCAAAGGATACAGGGAAGTGCTGAGAAGCCAAGTTCCAGCGCACTTTTCAAAATTCTCATGTGATTTGGATAAAGTACGAAATTACCGTTGACGGTTCTGGTGGCATCACCGATATTGATGCAGGTGAAACCGCCGACTTTTAATACCCGATAAACTTCCTTCCATATCGAGTCCAACATCTGATGCATCAGTTCAAAGGCATTTGATCCATCCTCTTTTTCCAGGGCTTTCTTCACAGATGAGCTTTGCTGGGCAAACATTTCATCCCACATCTCGATCATCGGGTAGGGTGGGGATGTTACCATGAGGTCAACGCACTCAGATGATACGACCTCCATATTCATTGCATTTTCAAATATAACCTTATGCTTCGTTTTCATTGAAACTCCAATCAGTTGTTCAAGCGGGTTTATTAGGTCTTCCCAGGGATACGGGGTATTGCCAAACTATTTGAGACGTAGCAGTGCCCCGCATTCATCCTGAGTTGCAACCTCAAGTTGTGCATTGCAACGGGTGATTGCCCGGCCCACTTCGTTTAGGGCTTTTTGGGGAGTATTGTTTGTTTCACTCAGGTGAGCCAGAATTACATATTTTAGTCGGTCATGTTGCAGTTCTTTTAAAAGGTTTTTTGATGCTTCGTTGGACAGATGCCCAGCTCTGCTTTTAATACGTTGTTTTATCGGCCATGGATAGGGACCGTTTATAAGCATGTCCTCATCATGATTGGCCTCCAGAATTAATAAAGAACACCCTTTAAGATGCTCTTTAACCATGGAGGTTGAAATGCCAAGATCTGTTGCGATCCCGATTTTTGTTCCGTTCTGATTGACGGTAAAACCGGATGGATCTTCTGCATCATGGGAGATGGAGAAAGGATGTACGGAAAGGTCTTTTATCTTAAAGGGGGAGCCGCATTCAAAGTTCTTGATCACCCGGACATTTCCAAGCTGTGGAATGGCGGCTTTTTCTGTTTTAGAGCTCATATAAACCGGCAGATTAAAACGGCGCGAAAGAACCCCCACCCCCTGGATATGGTCGGTATGCTCATGAGATACCAAAATGGCGTCAAGATCTTCAGGATAGAGCCCTTTTGAGTTAAGACGACGCTCGATCTCGATTCCCGAAAGGCCGGCATCGATAAGTATTGAGGTTGAACCGCCGGAAACGTAAACGGCATTCCCCCTGCTTCCGCTGGCCAAAATGCAAATTTCGAGATTGTAATCGAGTTCGGATTTCAACTGCTCTAAAAAGCAAGATTTTCTCATCTTAACGCCCAGTATGCCCGAATCCGCCGCTATTGCGATCGGTTTCACCGAGTTGTTCTACCACCGTTAGTCTGGCTGTATAAACTTTTTTGACGACCATTTGGGCAATCCTGTCTCCCCGATGAACCGTATAATTCTTTTCTCCGAGGTTTATCACCGCAATCTTTACTTCTCCTCGATAGTCGGCATCTATGGTGCCCGGGGAATTAATAATCCCGATACCGTGAGTTACAGCCAGTCCGCTTCTTGGACGAATCTGGATTTCAAATCCTTTGGGGATAGCAACTGCAAAACCGGTGGGTATCAAAGCAATAGCACCTTTTATCAATACCATATCTGTTTCTATGGCCGCACATATGTCCATCCCGGCGGCGCTGGATGTCATGTAGCGGGGCAGGGGGATGTCCGAATCCGATTCCGGTCTTAAACGGAGAATTTTGATGGCGGGAGAAATATGCATAAATCAGAGGGTTAGAATATCTTTAAAATCATTGTCACGGGTAACCGGTCCTAATATGGTCAATGCAAACCGTCTTTTTTGAAAAAGGCTTTCCGCCAGATCAAGGATGTCGTCTCGGGTAACCGATTCGATATTATTTGCAATTTCTTCCAAAGGGATATACCTCCCAAAATGAGTTTCGTTCTGTGCCAGCCGAACCATTTGGTTGTCGTTGCTTTCTGATGCGAGGATGAGACTTCCTTTTGTGTGCTCCTTGGCATCCTGCAGTTCGTTTGGATCGACATACATGTGTTTGAGTCTAGCGATTTCTTTGAAAATCAGTTCGGTTGATTTGCGGACGTTTTCAGAATTGACGCCTGCATAGGCCCCAAAAATGCCCGTATCCACATACGATGAGATAAAAGAATAGACAGAGTAAGCCAAGCCTCTTTTTTCGCGTATTTCCTGAAACAGCCTTGAACTCATGTTTCCCCCGAGGATAGTGTTCATCAGGTAATACGCATACCGTCGCGGGTCGGTTATGGATATACCTGTTGTTCCCAGGCAGATATGAACCTGTTCCAACGGTCTCTGGTGCAGGTTAACCCTGTTGTTCCCTTTGGGGGTAATGCGTTTGAGGAGACTGTTGCCCGGACGAATTGATTCAAAGATAGGCCCGATAAGATCGACCAAACGGTTATGTTCCAGGTTTCCTGCAACCGAGATAACAATACGTTCGGGCTGGTAAAACTTGTGAAAAAATCCTTTAAGGGTATGGGCATTAAAACCCGCAACGTTTTCACGAGTGCCGAGAACCGATCGTCCCAGAGAATTATCCCCCCAGAAATTTCTTCCTGAAAGTAGGTGAATATATTCATCCGGGCTGTCTTCCACCATGGCGATTTCCTGAAGAATAACCGCCCGCTCATTTTCAACCTCTTTTTCGTCAAACACAGAGTTTAAAAATATATCAGAAAGAATATCGACCATGGTTTCCAGATGGGTGTCGATGACTTTTGCATGGTAACATGTATTTTCAGCGCTCGTAAAAGCGTTGGTTTGGCCCCCGATGGCATCAAATTCCTTGGCAATCTGAAAAGCGGTCCGTTTTTCTGTACCCTTAAAAATCATATGTTCAATAAAATGAGAAAGGCCGCTTTCAAATGAGGATTCATCCCGGGCCCCGACATTTACCCATACTCCCATTGATACGGAATGAACATGGGGCATTTTTTTGCTGACAATCCTGATGCCGTTATTGAGAACGGTTTTATTTACGGCGTGCTCCATTTTTCTTGACCTATTTTTCTTGTTCCAGGACCGCTTTGTGGCTTAAACGGATTTTTCCATCTCTGTTGATTTCAAGTACCTTGACTTTGATACGATCCCCTTCCTTTACAATATCAGATACTTTGTTTACTCGGCGATTGGCGAGTTGTGAGATGTGCACAAGACCGTCTGTTCCCGGCATTAGCTGGACAAATGCACCAAAATCCATGATCTTTACAACCGTCCCCTCGTAAATCTCTCCTACTTCGGGTTCCATTACAATTTCATCGATCATCTTGACGGCGGCATCCGCCTCTTCTTTTGAAAAAGCGGCAATTTTGATCAAACCCTGATCATCTATTTCAAGTTTTGTATCGGTTTCAGTTTGAATTGCCCTGATGATTTTTCCCCCAGGACCGATGACTTCGCGAATCTTGTCGGGATTAATGTTGAGGGTAATGATTATCGGCGCATAAGGGGAAATTTGGTCGCGAGGCTCTTTAAGAGCTTCTAGCATCCTGTCAAGGATATGAAGCCGACCCACACGTGCCTGCTCAAGAGCTTTACCCATAATATCCTTGGAGAGTTCATGAATTTTTATATCCATTTGGAGTGCCGTTATGCCGTCTTTTGTGCCGGCAACCTTAAAATCCATATCACCGGTGTGGTCCTCATCCCCGAGAATATCCGACAGGATAACCACATCATCTCCTTCCTTTACAAGTCCCATGGCAATACCGGAAACCGGAGCTTTGATTGGAATGCCACCATCCATTAGCGCCAGGGTACCCGAACATACGGTTCCCATAGATGAAGATCCGTTGGACTCCAATACTTCTGAAACAAGGCGGATGGTATAGTCAAATTCTTCCTTATTCGGCAGGGTTTTTTCTAAAGCTCTGGTCGACAATCCGCCGTGGCCGATATCCCTGCGGCTCGGTCCCCCGATGCGTCTTACTTCTCCTACCGAATACGGTGGAAAATTGTAATGGAGCATAAAGGGCCTCTGTTCTTCTCCGAGTAGCGTCTCCACACGCTGCTCATCCCGACCTGACCCAAGGGTCAGCACACATATCACCTGGGTTTCCCCACGCGTAAAAAGAGCACTGCCGTGGGGTCTGGGCAATATGCCGACCTCACATGTAATCGGCCTTATTTCATCAAATTTTCTATTATCAATTCGACGCCTTTCCTTAAGAACAACGTCCCTGCTGATTTTTTTGAGTAGGTCATTAAATATTATATTTACTTCACTTTTGCGATCTACATCGTTTTCCCCGAACTGTTCAAAAATGTCTGATTTTATCGCCCCAAGTGCTGCGCTGCGTTTAATTTTTTCAGGTATCATCAGGGCTTGGTATATCCGTGATGATGCTTGGGGTTCAATTTTTTCAACCAGCTCATTATCCCTTTGGGGCGGGGTAAAGGGCCGTTTCGGAACTCCGTTGATTTCTTTGAGTTTCACTTGCATATCTAAAAGCGGCTGCATGGCCTTATGGCCGAAAAAGATTGCTTCAAGCATATCAGATTCATTAACCATATTGCTACTGCCTTCTACCATTACGACACCGGTTTTTGAGCCGGCAACAATGATGTTGATGTCCAAATTTTCGTATTCGTCTATGGTAGGATTTATGATGTATCGACCGTCTATTCGGCCGACACGAACACATGCAATGGGCCCTGCAAATGGAATGTCCGATATTTCAAAAGCAGCAGATGCCCCGATCATTGCCAGAATGTCAGGATCATTTTCCTGATCCATGGAGAGGACTGTTGCGATAACCTGGGTTTCACATCGGTATTCTTTGGGGAAAAGCGGCCTGATGGGACGGTCTATAAGGCGGGCGGTCAGGGTTTCCTTTTCACTGGGTCTGCCGATTTCGCGTCTGAAATAATTTCCGGGTATTCGGCCAGCCGCATACCCCTTTTCCTGATATTCGACGGTAAGCGGCAAGAAATCCACCGTGCGTTCTTCTTGAGAAGACACTACCGCTACAAGTACAATGGTGTCTCCATATTGAACCACAACTGCGCCGGATGCCTGTTTGGCGATTTTGCCGGTTTCAATACTCAGTGTTTTTCCACCGATTTCAGTTTTGAGTAAAGTTTCCATATTTATCTCCTAAAAGCCAAGCAGCTCCGAACCTGTAATTGCATGCCAAATCCTATAATTTTTTTGGCTGATAATTAAATAGCAAAAGCTAACGTTCAATTTCTGATGGCAAGATTAAAAATTAAGCCCTTATGCAGGTACGGTTCAATGAAACTGTCTTGTGCTTATTCGAACAATACAGGCATGTAATATGTTAGGCTGTATTATGCTGTCTCCGGGACAAGGGAGCACATAACCTGTGTGCTCTATCTTCTCAGGCCCAGGGTTTCGATGATTGCCCTGTATCGCTTTACATCTTTATTTTTTACATAATTCAAAAGCCTGCGACGTCTGCCGACTAAAATCAACAAACCTCTTCTGGAATGATGGTCTTTTTTATGAACCTTTAAGTGATCTGTTAGATAAGAAATACGGTATGTCAAAAGTCCGACCTGTACTTCCGGAGAACCGGTGTCGTTTTCGTGCAGTTTAAACCGATCGATCAGCTCCTTTTTGTCTCTTGTTGTTAAATCCAATTTTTTTTTACCTCCTCTTGTTAAATAAAAATTTTTTGTCCATGAAGTTTTTTCAACAACCTGAAAAAAATCGGGCTATTTGTTGAATACACAACAATAGTCGTACCTGTCACTCTTTTTCATATGCTTTAGTATTGCAATAAGGTCGTTGTTTATATTAACAATCTTGATATAGCCTTCCGGGATGTCTGTGTGTTCTGGCGTTACATCCCTTTTTGTTATGGTATTGCCGTGCATTATTTTTTCTTCCAAAGCGGTGTCAACACGATGTTCGGGCATATCCCGCAAGGCGTTTGGCATGCTTATTATCCGATCAGATATTTTTTCAGATAAAACTAAATTTTCCAGTTCTGATAATTTCAAAGCCTCGGTAATTGAAAACCCGCCACTTTGGATTCGTCTTAATTCTTTAAGGTGGCCGCCGCATCCAAGAGAT
Source organism: Desulfobacterales bacterium (assembly GCA_050123435.1). GTDB lineage: Bacteria > Desulfobacterota > Desulfobacteria > Desulfobacterales > UBA11574 > S5133MH16. The sequence goes on along the minus strand of JASFHC010000015.1, from coordinate 10,081 downwards.
TTTCCTATATCTGCACAAAGGGTTCGGATATATGTCCCCGCTGAGCAGGAAACGGTAAAATGTATCAAGGGCAGATTGATTCCAAGTATTTCAATGTTAAAAATAGTGATTCGTCTCGCCGGTTTCTGAACCGGTTTACCGTTGCGAGCCAGCTTGTAAAGGGGGGTTCCCTTACATTTCAATGCCGAATAAACCGGCGGAATTTGATCAATCGTTCCCTCAAACTCCTTAAATACGGACCGTAATTTTATTTCAGAAAATAATACATTATCACATATGGATGTAACCGTGCCGGTTGAATCCTGTGTGTTTGTTTCAACACCCAGGCAAAGAACGGCTTGGTATCTTTTATTGCCGTGAAGGAAAAACCTGGCGAGCTTTGTTGCTCGGTTGATACAACATACCAGGATACCCGTTGCAAAGGGGTCAAGTGTACCGGTATGCCCTACTTTTTTTGCATCAAGCAATTTCTTTATACGGGACACTACGCTGGCTGAAGTTATGCCTGTGGGCTTATCAATAACCAAGATTCCGCTTTGTTCAAACCGCATAAGTTAATTCATACCTCAATTAGAGCATAAACAAAATGCTGGGGTACCCTCAACTTTCGCTCAATTGAGGTCATATGTTATCAGCCATGCTTAACAGTTGTAATTTTATATCAGAAAGTGACGACTCAATACTGAATCCGGCAGCGCTGGAGTGACCGCCTCCGCCAAACGAAGCTGCAATTGCAGCCACATCAACCGATCCATTTGAACGGAGGCTGATGTGAAACCTGTTAAAAGCGTTTAATTTTTTTTTGCTGTTTCCGTGTTCTTGTATCAGTGCTGCCACTTTGATATCTTCAATACGTTTTGCGTAATTGATAAGGCCATCCACATCTTCGGCCTGGGTATGTGTTTCATTAAACATGTCTTGTGTCAGCGTCATTATTGACAGTTTTCCATTATCTGAGATTTCAATAGAGTCAAGGGCTAGATTAAGAAGCTTTATGCGGCCCAGAGAATATGTTCCATATACGTGTTGAGCAATAATATAAGGATCCACGCCCAATCCTACCATTTCTTGACAGATTGAAAAAGCAGCCCGATTTGTATTTGAAAAGCGAAATGAACCGGTATCGGTCAAGATTCCCGTGTATATTGAAGTGGCAATGTCTTTGTCGAAGGGGACATTCATCTGTTTTATCAGACGGTATATGATTTCCGCGGTGGCACATGCTGAAGTATCTATCAGTTGAAAATGACCAAAACGGGTATTGGTAACATGATGATCAATGTTGACAATAACCGGCATCTGTCTAACTGTTGAAACAGACTTCCCTATCCGTTGTAGATCTCCGCAATCAAGAATAACGGCAAGATCGTAATTCTCTTTTTTTATATTCCTTACCACGCGTTTTGTAGCAGGGAGAAAACGGTATACAGCAGGAATGGGACTTTCATTGTATAATGTTGTTTTTTTATTCAAACCATCAAGGCAAAGTCCCATGGCGATTAGAGATCCGATTGCATCGCCGTCCGGGTTGGCATGAGTCGCAACTAAAATATGGTCGCTATTTTTCAAATAACGTATTATTTGGTCCATTATCTGCTTTTAACGCTTTTAAAACGTTATTTATGTGTGATCCGTAGTCAAAAGATTCATCGTAAAAAAATTTGAGATCCGGCATATACCGCAACCCCAACTGCCGGGCAACCGAACGTTTTACATACCCTATAGCACTTTTAAATCCTTCTAACGCCTCGTCAATGTTTTTTTTGTTGCCGGATATAACGAAGTATATCCTCGCAATTCTTAAATCTCGAGACATTTTTACATCTGTAATGCTGGTATTTTCAAGACGAGGGTCTTTAACTTTTTTCAGCAATATTTCCGATAATATTTTTTGTATCTGACCGCTAACTCTATCAGATCGTGCAAACGGTTTCATAAATTGATGATCTCCATTTCACTATCGATAATCTCGGCCAGATTCAACTCGTCTGCAAGATTAAAAATCTTGTCTATCTTTGAGTTTATCACCTTTCGATTGTTACCCACCAGGGCAAATCCTATCACAGCCTTTTGATAGATGTCATTTGATTCGATCTCTGCAACCGAAACGTTAAAATTGTTTCGCAGCCGGCTGATGATCGATTTTACGATCTTCCTCTTGCTTTTTAAAGAACGGCAGTCATGTAACCTGAATGTGATTATTCCTAAACCCGCAACCATGTTGTTCTCTTTTATATCCCGGCCAAGTATCTACTCTTCAAGTTCAGGTTTGATCTCCTCAAGGTAGTAACATTCTATGATATCACCCACCTTGATGTCATTATATTTTTGGATACCGATTCCACATTCATAACCGTTCTGGGCTTCTTTAATGTCTTCTTTGAAATGCCGAAGGGAAGAAATTTTACCGTCATAACAGACAATCCAATCCCTGAGGACGCGCACAAGCTGACCTCGAACTATTTTTCCTTCGGTGACATAGCAACCTGCGATGGCCCCGACTTTTGGGACGTGGAACACTTCGCGGACTTCGGCTTTTCCCAGGATCCGTTCTTCAAAAGTAGACGACATCATACCGAGTATGGCATCTTTGATTTCTTTTATAACATCATAAATGACATTATAAAAACGTATGTCCACGTTTTCTTCATGAGCAAGCGCCTGAATTTTAGAGGTGGGACGGACGTTAAATCCTATAATTATAGCCTCAGAAACGGTAGCCAGGGAAATATCCGATTCGCTCAACGTGCCGGTAGCCGAATGGACCACGTTAATTCTGACTTCCTCGTTGGAAAGTTTTATCAAAGCCTCTTGAAGGGCTTCGATAGAACCATGTACATCGGCTTTTATTATGAGATTTAGATCCTTAACCCGGTTTGTCTGTATCTGCTCATAAAGTTTTTCAAGACTTAATCTGCTGGTTTTTGCCAGTTCTTTAGCCCGTTGTTTCTGTATTCGATGCGAACTGACCTGCTTGGCATTCTTTTCGTCTGCGAGCGCAAGCAACTCATCTCCGGCATTAGGAACTCCCGAAAGCCCAATTATCTCAACCGGCATTGAAGGCCCGGCGGACCTTACCTGCACTCCCCTGTCATTCAGCAAGGCGCGTATTTTGCCATAGTGTACCCCACACACAACCGGATCATGAATCATCAGAGTTCCCTGTTTAACCAGAACCGTGGCAACAGGGCCTCTGCCTGAATCCAGTTTTGCTTCTACCACGTACCCCATGGCAAGCCTATCCGGATTTGCTTTAAGCTCCAATAGTTCTGCCTGAAGCAGAACCATTTCAAGCAGATCATCAATTCCCTGTTTCTTCTTGGCGGAAACCTGAACAAAGATAGTATCCCCACCCCAATCCTCAGGCACAAGACCTGCATCTGCAAGTTCACGCTGAACACGCTCAGGATCAGCATTGTCTTTGTCTATTTTATTAATTGCTACGATGATTGGGACGTTTGCGGCTTTGGAGTGGTTAATCGCCTCAAGGGTCTGCGGCATAACACCGTCATCGGCAGCAACAACCAGAATTACCAAGTCCGTGACCCTGGCACCGCGGGCACGCATTTCAGTGAACGCCTCATGGCCCGGCGTATCCAGAAACACAATCTGGCCTTTATCCGTGGATACATAATAAGCGCCGATGTGTTGGGTGATTCCCCCGGCTTCATGTTCCGTGACTTTGGTTTTTCTTATCACATCAAGAAGAGATGTTTTCCCATGATCCACATGTCCCATAATAGTTACTACCGGCGGTCTCGCAATGAGCTTATCCGGATCATCCTTTTCTATCTTTAAAACATTTTCTTCTTCAAAAGAGGCTTTTTCCAGTTCGTAATCGAATTCAGCGGCCACAAGAACGGCGGTATCAAAGTCTATGGCCTGGTTAACGGTTGCCATAACACCTAACGCCATCAGCTTTTTGATCATTTCTCCGGCTTTGATTCCCATTCGTTTTGCCAGATCAGACAGAGCAATGGCCTCATCAATTTTTATTCTACGCTTTATGGCTTTAGGAGTAGTTATCAGAGGCTTTTGTTTTATCGGGGTGGTTTTAGCCTTTGCAACCTTGCGGCCCTTACGAGCACGGTGACCCTTAACATAAAGGTCGGCCCCCTCAACCACCTCTTTTTTCCGGAAGGAAATTTTCTTTTTGAAAAACTTTCTATCCCTTACCGGTTCGTCGAGGCTTTTTGTCCATTTTTTCTTTTTCTTTTTGTCTTTTAACGGCGCTTCTTGCAGGGGGCGTTTGCGTTCAGGTGCCTCTTTTTCCTTTGTAGGTAATTCTTCAATTTTTGTTTCGAGTAGGTGAACCCGTTCTTTCTCGATCTCGGGCGCTTTTTTCTCAGGGGCGGGGGTTACGGGCAGTTTTATAATCTTTGCCGGAACATCTTTTTTAATCTTTTTGGCGGCTTTTTTCTTTTTTAGTTTCTTTAAAGCTGCCGGTTTTTCGACTTTATCTTTCTCTTTCGAAACAATGGGTTGTACAACGGCTCCTTCAGGAGCATCTTCCTTGGGAGTTTCTTCCGGTTCTTTTTCCGGGGGGATTTCTCTATCTTTAAGAGTTTTTTCAGATGGTTGATCAGCAACTGCTGTCTTTTCGGGATGCGGCGTCGGTTCAACAGCCGTCTCTGCCTGAACAGGCATTTGCGACACACGTTTTTTTCGTCTTCGGATAATCGACGGCTTTATGCGCGTTTCCTCAACCTCTTTTTGGGGTAAGCCAAGTAAATTGTTTTTTATCCTGGTCACCTCTTCATCATCCAGAGAACTCATATGGCTTTTTACATCAATATCCATATCCCGTATCTTTTCAACCAGTTCCTTATTTGTTACGTTAAGATCTCTGGCAAGTTCATATATCCTGATCTTTGCCATCCATCCCCCTTGAATTCGGTTATAACCGAACTTTTGTTTATGTATATTCTCAGTATGTTAATGAGACCTTTGCAAAAGCCCCTCTTTGTCCAATTTCTGCGTCAGGCTCAAATTTTGATCCTCAAAATACTCAATGTATTCCTGCCTGCCCCGTAGGTCCGTCAGATCGTACCGAGAGAGTAAAAATTTTAGCCTTCCTTGAACTTTTAAAAAAAAAAATTGACATTTTTCAAAGGTCTTTTAATTTGGCCGATTAAAAAAAAACCAACCCGGCCAGAATATTTAATTATCCCTTACCTTCTTCAGCATTATCAACTGATGACGGGTGGGCGGACGGATGTTCATCTCTATCTGCCTTTTCTTTTGAGAGCTCCTGAACGTCCGAACCCAATGAATCATCGTGTCCGCTTGCCTCACCATCCGGTACATCTTCTTTAGATATTTCGTCGATGGTTTCTTTGGTTAAGAGCCCCTGAACATCCGAATCCTCTGAAATCTCATCGTTGTCTGCCTCACCATCCGCCAAATCTTCATTCGGTATTTCATCCATTAGCTCTCTGCTTGCCATATAATTTTTTGCAGTTTCGATGAGCTGCATGGCTTTTTCTTCACCAATCCCTCTGATCTGAATCAGATCTTTTACCGAGGAATTGCTGAGTTCCTCGGCAGAGAAAAATCCCTTCTCATACAAAGCATCCGCCATGCTGATTCCAACACCCGGCAATGAAACCAAAGAGTTGTAGCCGTCTTGCATGGTCTTACTGTATCGTGTTTCACTAATGACATCAAGATGCCATTTTGTGAGTTTTGAAGCCAAACGAACATTTTGCCCTTTTTTCCCAATAGCAATTGAAAGAAATTCGTCAGGTACGATGACTTCCATGGATTGATTCTCTTCATCAATAATAACTCTGGATATTTCAGCAGGTGCAAGTGCATTGCATACAAATTTTGCAGGATCAATATGCCAGGATATAATATCTATTTTTTCACCTCTCAGTTCCTGAACGACGTTCTGTACACGACTCCCTTTCATTCCCACACAGGCGCCAACCGGGTCAATATCAGAATCATTTGAAGTCACCGCAAATTTTGCGCGAATTCCGGGTTCACGGACGGCACCCATAATTGTCACGATGCTCTCGCTGATTTCCGGAACTTCTGTTTTGAAGAGACTGGTCAGGAAATCAGGATGTGTTCTTGAAAGAATGATTTGCGGCCCGCGAGTTTCATGAAGCACATCCATTATATATGCTCTGATACGATCACCCCTTCGATACGATTCCTTTGGGATCTGTTCCCGTGAGGGTAGTATACCTTCGGTCTGCCCGAGATTAACGATAATATCATTACGGTCAAAACGTTGAACAATTCCGTTTATAATTTCACCTTTCCGACCGATGAAACTCGAAAAGACAGCATCCCTTTCCGCGTCTTTCATTTTCTGTATTATGACCTGTTTGGCCGACTGTGCGGCGATGCGCCCGAAAGTGGACGTATCCATTTTTGTGCCTAAACTATCACCGATTTCGCATTCCGAATCCAGCTTACGCCCTTCTTCAAGGCTTATTTGGATGTCAGGTTCTGTAATTTCTGCCGTCACATCTTTAAACTGAAATACTTCAATTTCTCCGGTTGCGTCATTGTATTGAACTTCAATATCTACCTTAGCCCCAAACTTTTTTCTTGCGGCAGATTCCAAAGCTTCCTCAACTGCTTTGATAAGCACCTCTCGATTAATGCCTTTGTCTCGGCTAACCTGTTCGATAACACGTTTTATATCTGCTATAAACATCCGTTTTCCCTTGTTATTCTTTAAATATCAACTTTTTTCGAATTATATTCTAATTGCTCAATTCATTATATACTCGGACTAATCAGTAAGTTGCGCCGTAATGATTTCCTGATAAGGAATACATGCTATTTTACCATCGACCGATAGTTTTACAATCTCTTCAGATATGCCCATAAGGACACCCTTGAATTTTTTTTGGCCGTCAACAGATTGAGCGGTTTTAATTTTTACACGGCTTCCTTTGAATCTGTCAAAGTCAAGCCTTTTCCCCAAAGGACGATTGGGTCCCGGTGATGATACCTCTAAACGGTATGGCCCAATATTTTCAAGATATACATCCAAAAGGTCGCTCGATTGGCGGCTTATACGCACACAGTCGTCGAGAGTGACTCCTCCGGGTCTGTCTATAAAAAGGCGGAGTATCCTCCCGCCTGCTTCCCGTTGATATTCAAGGTGGACCAATTCCAAGCTCTCGTTTTCACATAATGAGCCTATTAGGTCTCGTGCCTGTGAAACAATTTTTTCTTTATTTTCCGGAACCGGTTTTTTTTGTCTCCGGGTCTTAACTCTGGATTTCAGTCTTTTATTTATTTTTTTTCTCCGACCTTCCATAAAAAAATAAAAACGGGCTTTCGCCCGTTTCTTCTAGTACAAGTAGATCTTTTAGTGGATCGAGAGACGTTATCTGTTCATGTAAATAACCATAGGGGAAAAATTAACTCCAAACCACAAATACATAGCCAAAATCTACGCTTAGATAAGAGACCGTTAAAAAATGACCCATTTTTTCTACTTTGTTTTTTTGAATCCCGCCAAAATCGGGAACATCTTTCAAAAGTCTCATAACCTTTTTAACAAACAAGGCGAACATCCAATGGAGCGGGCAACGAGATTTGAACTCGCGACTCCAAGCTTGGGAAGCTTGTACTCTACCACTGAGTTATGCCCGCACGTGGATGAGTGAAAGATATATAAAAAAAAGTCACTTGTCAATATAATTCAATAATAAAATTCGGATTAGCTGATAAGGTCGCGTATGCTTTTAAGTTCCTTGCGGATTTCATCGAGTGTGGTGATTGAAGATTTTTCTTTTTTTTCGTCCGGTTTGATTTTTAAATGTTGCCTGGCCCCCTGAATGGTATATTTTTTTTCATACAAAAGATGTTTTATCTTTAGAATAAGCTCAATGTCATTTTTTCTATACAGTCTCTGGCCGGAAGAGGACCGTTTGGGATTTATCTTCTTGAACTCAGCTTCCCAGAACCTCAAAACATATGCCGGTACTCCAACAATTGCACTTACTTCTCCAACCTTGAAGTAAAGCTTATCCGGCAGTTCTTTTTGATAAGAAGTGTTTTTTTGCATTTTTTAACCCACAGCCTTTAAAAGGTTGGCAACAGGTGTGTCCTTTGAAACCAGTCGACCTCAATTGATTGTTGATAATTTTAAAAAGCTGACGGGTTATAGGTTATACGGTCGGGAGGGTTGCATCGAATTTTTCTAACAGTCTGTCCGAAATGCTTTTATGAAGATTATTTATCCGGTTGTCTTCCAAGGTTTCACTGGAAGATCTATAGGTTATTCTAAATGAGATGCTTTTTCTCCCTGCAGGAATAGGCTCTCCTTCAAAAACATCAAACAGATGTAAGTTTTCCACCAGCTCTTCATTTAAGTCAATAACGCTTTGCAGGATATTGTTCACTTCAATATCCTTACTAACAATCAGCGTAATATCCCTTGACGTGGCCGGGAACTTCGGAATTGGCGATACGGATTTAGCGCCCGGTATATATCTTAACAGTTTATCAAAATTTAATTCAAAAATAAAGGCCGTTTGTTTTAAATCATAATTACTCAACACTTTAGGATGTAATTCTCCGACAAGTCCTATAAACTCGTTTTTAATAATGATTTGGGCTGTAAATCCGGGTTTTGTATAAAAACAGGATGCTGGCGGCATTCGGGTAAAGATCGTGTCAACGATGCCCAAGTTTCCTAAAAGTTCTTCAATCACCCCTTTTAAATCATAAAAATCACAGTTGATCTCCTTGGAAAACCAAACCGCATCCGCTCTTTTTCCCGTCCAGAGTCCGGCCAGCATTTCAATTTCATCGGGCAAGCTGTCCTTTTCCCCTGTGTCAAAAAAGACATTGCCAATCTCAAACAGCTTAAGGTTTCTGTTCTGAACCGATATATTGTACTTCATTGTTTCAAGAAGGCCGGGTATAAGAGATGTTCGCATTACCGACTGATCTTCAGACAGAGGATTTAATACGTCTATAACCCGTCTTTTTTTGTCGTTCGGTTCAAGATTGAGGCGGTCGCATGATAATCTACTGATAAAACTATAATTTATTGATTCGTTACATCCCAACCCGGTCATCAGAAATTTAATTCGATTCCGCAACTCGATCTTTTTTGATGGCTGTCTGCCTTCGGCAGGTATTAGTGGGAAGGTTGTTTTGATGTTATTATAACCGAATAAACGTGCAATTTCTTCGGTAATGTCTTCAAATCTGGTTATGTCGACTCTACAGGATGGTGGAATAAGCTGAAGTCTGTCATTTCCAATCTTATCAACTTGAAATTCAATTGATTTCAAGAGGTTTTCAATATCATTTATATCCAAGCACGTGCCCAGTCGACGGTTTAACTCCGTAACACCAACATCAATTATCTTCTCGCGGAACTTGTTTGGATATTCATCGATTGTACCCTTAATAAGTTTACCTCCACCGATTTCAGCAATGAGCTGTGTTGCTCGATTTAATGCGGTAATGGTCCCATCGGGATCCACTCCGCGTTCGAAACGGTGTGAGGCATCTGTAATTAACCCTGTTTTTTTTGAAGTTTTTCGGATGCAAACCGGATCAAAGTATGCACTTTCAAGAAGAACCCTTGTCGTGGTATCTTCAATTTCGGAATTCAATCCTCCCATAACCCCCGCAAGGGCGACCGGTTTCTCACCGTCACAAATCATAAGCATTTCCGGGTCAAGGCAGCGTTCTTTCCCATCAAGAGTGATAAAGACTTCGCCTTTCCTGGCGGTGCGCACCACAATGCGGTTTTCGCCAAGACGGTCAAAGTCGAAGGCATGAAGCGGTTGGCCGGTTTCCATCATTACAAAATTGGTTATATCCACAATATTATTAATCGGTTTTAAACCTACTGAAAGCAAGCGGTCCTGAAGCCAGAAAGGAGACGGCCCAACAGTAATATCGAAAACCAGGCTGGCGGCATATCTTGGACAAAGTTCAGGGGACATTAAGGTTATAGATGTATAGTCTGAAATGTCATCAAAGGATTCCGGCAGGAAAATTTCAGGATAAGTCACCTTTGTTTTCTGAAATGCCGCAATTTCGCGAGCTGTTCCAATTATACTGAGGCAATCCGGTCTGTTTGGAGTCA
>JASFHC010000014.1:0-19534 GCA_050123435.1 Desulfobacterales bacterium | reverse complement strand
TAAAGGCACGTAGCTCAGGGGGAGAGCGCTACCTTGACACGGTAGAGGTCGTTGGTTCAAATCCAATCGTGCCTACCATGAAATTCAAGAGGTTACGGTTCATACTGTAACCTCTTTTTTTGTACCTGCAATTAAGTTGTGACCGGTTGATTTAAAAGCTGTTGCATGAAAGTAATTTGACAGTGGTTAACGTAAGATTTCCAGATTTGACAGCCATCTTTTATAATATCCGAAATCTTATGGGATGGTAATGGTGATTGCCAACAATCCGGATTGAAGTCTTAAAAACAATGCGGATATTGATGATACATTCTTAAAGACGGTATGGAGCGCAGCGGAATAGCGGTCGGGTGAGCGCTTTGTTAGATGTCTTTTGCTTTTCTCCAATACCTACCAGTCCAATCAATTTTCTTCAGCTCTGAATTAATAGCATGTTTCGTCCTGTAGTCATCCACAGCCGATTTGCAGCCTGGCAAAGCATAGTCATCGATAATGCAAAAGCCACCCTTTGACAATTTCGGATATAGATATTCCAAAGAATCCATGGTGGAACCATACATATCTCCGTCAAGACGGAGAATTGCAAGCTTATCTATGCGTGCTTGCGGCAAGGTATCCTTAAACCACCCTTTAAGGAAAACGACCTGTTTATCCAACAGACCGTATTTCCGAAAATTATTTTCAACCTCCTTTTGGGATACAGCGAGGTAAGTATAAATGTGATGCCTATCGCCTTTATCGGCAGGATATTTCTCAACATCTGGTTTTGGTAATCCCTCAAAAGAATCAGCGACAATCACCTTGCGATCCTCTATTCCGTAAGCCGCTAGAACTGCACGCATAAAAATACAAGCACCCCTTCTCCAAACACCTGTTTCAATTAAATATCCTTCTACATTTTCACTTAACACAGTTTCAATGCAGTATTGCAAGTTATCGAGACGTTTCAGTCCAATCATAGTATCAGCATATCCTGACCATGCTATCCCTTCTATTCTCTGGCTTTCTGATAGGTCTGGTGTTTTGACAATCTGTATTTTTTTCTTGTCTAAGATTTTTGAAATGATGGAAATCAGCAGTTTTTTAATAGGAGATTTCTTGTAAATAAAGGTCGTAATTGGTTCAGGTGGTTCTGGCCATAATGTAAATGAAAGTGTTTTCTTTATTAGGTCAAGATATAACAGCTCTGGCTTTTGCCTCATTTGATTCTCCTTGTATTGATATCTGACGTTGCAAATCAGCGGCGTGGTATTATGCGTCCGCTGTACATGTCTTGTTAGCTCTGCTTTTCCCTTTGGATGTATAGACTTCCTCCTGGATTCTTTGTACACAGAGGCATGTTATTTTTGATGAAGTCATTAAATGCAAATGCGACGTAGTCATTGAAAAAATAGATGCTCCATTCACAATTATCAGGTGGAACTTCTTGAATCTTCCTGTCAATAATTCTGACTTGCTCTTTATCTTCGCTTATCAACAACTTTATGACGCGATCTGGATAAGGTTCAATGAAAGTAATCTCGGGTCTGTGAAAAAAGAATCCATCAACGGTATCAAGTTTAAGAGCGGAGGAAAAGCTTGACCCGACTTCAATAATCCTCTTGGGCTGGTTTTTCCTTAGAAAACAGTATAGAAAAATTCCATCAGAATTAGCCTACCAACCATTATCATAGTAGTATCTATATTCTGGTTTTTGTTGTTCTGGAAAAGGCAACTCTTGATAGAATTGAATATATTCATTAAGCAACTTAAAGTGACTCTCCTGGTTCAGCTTAACATCCGGTAGTTCCATGCTTTGTCGTTTTTTCGATTTGACATAGGCGAGAATCTCATCCCTATCCGGTATTGGAGAATAAAAATGGCCTGCCGGATATCGTCTTTGTTTTTCTATCTGTTGATACAAGTTTCCAATATATGGCATTTTGCTGCGAATTGATTTCATTAGTCGTTTCATGCGCTCTACTTTTCAGGGCTTATCTTATATATTGAGTTTTTTCCACACGTCAGCTTAGATTTTTTGTTTTTATTATCATTAAATCTTTGGACAAGTCAAGAATTCATAAAAAATATTAAAGATATTAATATGATATAATGACTATATAGGATTTAAGCCTTCGGTCAAATCGGAGCGATTGTTCCTGAAAAATACAAAAGAGTTTCACGGAAAAAAAATAATGGGTTTGGTAGAAACAGGGCGCCATGAAATAACCTGTGTTTTAAGAAAAATTTGGAATTTCTTAAACATAACGTACTAAATCCTAAATAAATCTTTACTGTTTATGGATGTTGTAATATATATTTTTTACCCAATAACCAAGCAATGCTTGCCACCAAGACACAAGGACACCAAGGAGACCCTGCCGTGACACTCACTAAAGCTCAAATCGCAAGATCAATCCGGTGAGGATGTTATGATCAGCGGGTTCGGCAAGTTCTGTGTAAATGAAAAGAAGGAACGACACACTTCATTTAGAAAACCCATGCCAAATAATCACCCAAAAGAAATAAAGTCAGCGCCATCCGCCATCCGCGAAACCTTTCAGTTTTATCTAATTGACTGCAAGACGCCATTGGGCAAATTAATTGATATTTTTATCATACTCTTGAATCTTGCTATTTGCTCCATTTTTGTGATCGAGACCTATCCCGTGTCCGATGTTACCAGGCGCATGCTATGGAACACAGAGGTTATAATCGTCCTGTTTTTCATCGCCGAGTATGTTGCAAGACTTTACGCTTCAAAAAACAGATTTAAACAGTTGGTTGATGTTTATAGCATCGTTGATTTTATAGCTATTTTGCCGACGATCTCTCTGCTTGTGTTCCCTGTGTTTGGTTTAACGCCCAACTTCGGATTCATAAAAGTGATCCGGGTGATCCGGGTGTTTAGAATATTCAGGTTTCTGCGATTTACCGCAGATCGTCACTTTTTCTTTGGCAGCATTACCGTCCGATTTTTGAATTTGATTAGGCTTTTTCTAACCATACTCATAATTTTTTTTATTTCTTCCGGCCTGTTTTTCTATGTTGAAAGCGTTTCAAACCCAGGTGTGCGGACTTTCGGGGATGCATTCTATTTTACCGTTGTAACGCTCACAACAGTGGGGTTCGGGGACATCACTCCCCTTTCCGAGTCAGGGAAATGGGTTACCGTATTTATGATACTTTCAGGCATCATCCTCATACCCTGGCAGGTGAGCCGTATCGCCAAGGAATGGATACACATTGCCACAAAAAAAGAGGTGGTTTGCCCGGGGTGTGGTCTTCGCTACCATGACGAGAATGCCTCACATTGCAAAGCCTGCGGGCATATTATCTACCAGGAATATGACGGAGATTAAGTCTGGCCCACTACTGGAAATCTTACATGTAACATCTTAATGAATTATGAAGCCGGATCAATATCACCATTTCATACACCAGAGTTTATTGAGAAATTACAGTCAGCCTGAGAATCATGCCCGCCGGTATCCATGGATTAAAAAACATGGCAAAATCAAAACTTGATTTTTAATATATATTCTTGTATGTTACTATGTAATAGTAAATATTAGTAACAATTTCAGGCAGATTAACATACTTAAGTTTATTGATTCAAATCCGGTCATGCCTGACATCAAAATTTAAGGGGTTGCGGTTACCGTCGCGACCTTTAGTAATATTTGGACTGTATTTACCTTCCATTTATTTCGTAAAATGCTTTTTCCTGTTATCGTAAAGCATCAGCATTAAGAGAATGAAGAGAAAAAAAAGAACAAAATTTATGGTTATATTATTTTTCATCTTATGGATAGGTTCTATCTCCATAGGCGCTATAAATTTATTAATAAAATCTGACGATCACGATAGGAGCTTAAGCTGTCTGATAGCGAGTGCTGAAACCTCTAAACTAACCAGTTCAATGATAGGAATCGGCATTATTTCTTTTTTCCCCTTCGTATTTTTTGCGTCGTTGTACTCTGAACAAAAAAAACACGGGGAATTCCTTATTAAATGCCAGGAGCCCGAAAAAGATGACCGAAAAAAAGAGGTGTTGCGCAAACAATATCAAACGGAATGGGAAAAACAAAAAAAAGAAGAAATAAAAATATTCGAAAAAAAGAAAATGATACTGGAATCCGGCCCGCATAAAAGACTTGTTGAAAGATTTGTAGCTACGAACCGATCGATTTGGTATGATATAGACAAATTGAAACAACTTCTCCAAAGCAAAGGCCTCGACTTTAAATATACAGAGTTGGACTTGATCATAGATGAAGAAAGAAAAAGGCAGGAATATGAAAAATTCAAAAGAATCTTCATAGATGATGATTTGAATGATTTGCGGGATTATATCTTTAGTTTTTTAGATTCCTATGGCGAGCACTATTGTGAACAGATCGACTTTTTTATTCGATTGTTAAAAGAACAAAAAATTGATTTCGACAAAGATAAAATTGAAAACCACATCAAAAATATTATAAAAGAAATAGAACTCGAGAAATATGAGAAGCAATTATTCCATTGACAAAAATCCCTATTCACGTTTCGCATGCCTGTTTTTAGTGATATCAAAGAATATTCCGGCATGGAATTCGAGTATAGGTGAAAACTCAGAAGACCATGTGTTTTTCTGAAAAGCCATAAGTTGACAAAAATTCTCTGTCGCAAATAAAGGGAAGTTTATAGAGGAATCCAAATCATGTTGAAAAAAATGACCTCTTATATTCTATTGGCTCTTTTAGGAGTCGCTGGATATTTTTTATTAAATTATCATATTATTTTTTCTGGCACTACTGTTAAATTTTTAAATAAATCAAAGCTTACCTCGGATTATACGTTCATTAACACCTCTAACAAAAGCGTTGAGTCCCTGATGAGAATCGATACGCTCAGAGAAGCGGGTATCGGAAAAGTTCTTGTAGAAATGGGCAGACTGAGTAAAGAGGAAAGAGAGTCCCTGGAACATAAGTTCAACTCCGACCCGGTATACTATTAAACCATATGATCTAACCCTGCAGTTCCTTTTGTCATCCCAGTCCTTGGACAAAGATTTCATTGTATTTTCCGATATATGCTTTTAACTCCGACAGGCCTGTTATGTTCTTTGGAAAGAGCGGGAATTTAATTATTTTTTGAGTTTTAAATTCATTGACGATCTCATCAACATTGTCGTTTGGGATTAATTTGTTGATAAAAACCGTATCAATGATCATGCCGATATCATTTAATTTCTGTCTTATACGATATGTTTCTGAAAACGACAATTTGTCATTGTTCATAACCATGTTGATCCGCGTAATATCAGACAGAAAATGCCTGCGCATCTGATCATAATTATCAATCAATTTTTTAAGCTTGGCCTTAACCTCATCCTGCTCAAATTCTTTTTTCCCGATTTTTATTTTTGAGATAATTTCTTTTTTGGCATAAATTTTTTTACGAAGTTTTAGCAACTCTTCCAGCCCCGGAGAGAACTGGAGCACATTTAAATAATCTTGCAAATTAAACGCACTCTCATATCTGTAAGTTTCTTTTATTTGGTGTTGAGTTTCATTTAAATACTTCTCTATCCAGAAATCAGTGTCCACGGCCTTGCCGCGCATAACCCTATCGGCGCCTTTAAAAACCGATACGATTTTGTCCCTCATGGATTTTAAAGACATCATTTAATACACTAGTATTAAGAAGTTAAAATTATTTTACTCTAAAAATACGCCGTTCAAACGCTACCCGCTTTTTCGAAGGATAAAAATAATAACAGGCTTGTCAAATATGAATTGTATGCGTATTGAAGGGTATAATTCCTGATAATTGTCCAATTTTTTAATTTAAAATCCTATTTTTTTAGTGCCATAGCGGGAAATTCAGGCAAAATGCCAAAATTTGAAAAATAACTCCACTTTACCCCACCTAAATTTTAAATTTCATTTCACTTTTAACATTTATGAATTATTATGAAAAATATTAAATTTTATTTTATTTTTTTCTTGACACTTACTGAAAAATGTACTTTTAAGAAAAAAGTGGATTAAAGTGGATATACATGGAGAAAAATGTTCCGAGGAAGCTCATTTCATACAATAGATTCAAAAGGGCGTATCATAATTCCGGCCAGGTTCCGTGATGTCATTAAAGCACAGGGATCAAATGGCGTTATGGTTTCCAGAATGGACGGGGGACTGGTGGCCTACCCATATGATGAATGGCGTAAAATTGAAACCCGCATATTGTCCCTGGCTGAAAAAAGTGAGAACATGCGCCGATTTAGAAGAGTCTTCATCGGAGGTGCTTTTGAATGCTCCTGTGACAAACAGGATCGTATCCTGATACCGCAGAATTTGAGACAGTATGCCGAAATCGACAAGGAAATTGTACTTGTTGGCGTCCTCGATCATTTTGAAATCTGGTCACGCAAAAGCTGGGACAGAGAAAATATACATCTTGAAAAAGACATGAAAAAGGAGGGCGTAAGAAACGAAATTGCAAAATTAGGACTCTAATGGTGCCGTTCAAACATATCCCTGTAATGCTGCCCCAAGTAATTCATTATCTTAATTGTACACCTGGGAAAACCTATGTGGACTGCACCCTTGGGGGTTCGGGTCACGCCGAAGCAATTTGCAAAAAAATTATCCCTGGAGGAATTTTCATCGGCATTGA
The DNA here is from genome assembly GCA_050123435.1 of Desulfobacterales bacterium. Lineage (GTDB taxonomy): Bacteria > Desulfobacterota > Desulfobacteria > Desulfobacterales > UBA11574 > S5133MH16. Next base: position 12,892 of record JASFHC010000014.1, on the reverse strand, counting down.
CCAAGACATAGATGCGGTCAGGAATGCAAAAAAAATCCTAACACCGCTTAATTTAACCATCCACCTCTTTCATGAGAATTTTATTTATCTTCCTGAGCTTCTTCAACAATTGAAAATTGATTCGGTAGACGGCATTCTTCTTGATCTTGGAATCTCGCTTCATCAACTTGAGTCGAGCGGTCGCGGATTCAGCTTCAACAAAGATGAGCCGCTGGATATGCGGATGAACATAACATCGGGTACAACGGCTGAAGATTTAATCAACAGTTTGGATGAAAAAACCCTTAAGAAAATTTTTTACAAATTCGGAGAGGAACCACGGGCAGGAAAAATTGCGAAAAGAATAATAATGCAACGGCAGCGCAAACCCATTAGATCGAGTAGAGAATTGGCCCAAATCGTTTGCGATGCCGTCCCAAAAAAAGTATCTGCTAAGCAGAAAATTCATCCCGCCACACGGACGTTTATGGCGCTTAGAATTGCTGTCAACAGGGAACTCGAAATGCTCGATGGTTTCATGGATAATGTTACGGACCTTTTAAACCCCAAAGGCCGCCTGTGCGTTCTATGTTTTCATTCCCTTGAAGACCGAATCGTAAAACATCGAATGAAGGCCCTGGGAAAAGGGTGTGTATGTCCTCCGGGTTTGCCCAAGTGTGTCTGCAATAAAAAATCATTGGTTCGAATATTGACAAAAAAAGTCGTGCGCCCCATGGAAGACGAGGTTGCAAATAATCCCATGGCAAGAAGCGCAAAATTAAGAGCCGTTGAAAAAATATAAATATTCGTAAAATGTTAAAAAACATTCATAAGCCTAACGCAACGGTAATATTAATCATTTTCATGACCATCTTTCTTGCGGAACTTCTGTTTTTTACCTGGTGCCGGGTCCAAAGCATCGGAACAGGATATGAAATTTCAAGAGAGACCCAGCGTCATCAGGATCTCATAAATTTTCAAAATAAGTTGAAGGTCGAACTGGCAAGACTGAAATCTCCGGAGCGAATCGCTAAAATTGCAAAAAACCAACTCGGTCTTATAACCCCAACTCAAGAACAGATGATTGTTATTCCATGAAACCGATCGAGAAAAAATATATAAGACTGCGTATTATCATCGTGGGTTCTATTTTTAGCCTTTTTTTTACTGCAATTTGTGCCAAAGCGGTCTATCTTCAAGTGGTTCGCGGTTCCTGGCTGTCTGAAAAAGCGGCAAACCAATACGTAGTCTCCTGCAGATCTTACGGAAAGCGCGGAACGATATATGATGCCAACCTCAAAGAACTGGCGATAAGTATCGATGTGACATCCATCGCAGCGCACCCCCCAAAAATAAAAAATGCACGGGCAACAGCAAAATCACTTTCTAGAGTCCTGAAAATTAATCGCAAATATCTTACCAAGAAACTATCTTCCAACAAGAAGTTTGTGTGGATCAAACGTAAGGTCACACCCGAAGAAGCCGAAGCGGTCAGGGATCTTAACATTGCCGGGGTAGATTTCATAACCGAACACAAACGTTTTTATCCCAACAAAACCCTCGCCGCCCAGGTTCTTGGATTTACAAATATCGACGATCATGGGCTGGAAGGTATTGAATTCTATTATAATGAATATCTGGAAGGTTCCGCTTCTCAATACACGATTTTAAAAGATGCTCTGGGTCGGGGATTTGATGCTGAAAAAATAACGGGCTTAAATTATAAGGGAAATAATCTTGTCCTTACCATCGACAGCGTAATCCAATATATTACGGAAAAGGCGCTTGAAGAGGCGGTTAAAAAATTTTCCGCACAATCCGGGATGGCCATCGTAATGGCGCCTAAAACAGGGGCCATACTTGCGATGGCGCATTATCCCTTTTTCAATCCCAATGCGATAAATAACTTCAGCCAAAAAATATGGAGAAACAGAATCATAACCGACCCCTTTGAACCGGGATCAACCATGAAGATTTTTGCTGCGGCCTCTGCAATAGAAACCGGCAGCTGCTCACCCAATAGCATCTTTTATTGCGAAAACGGCGCATACAAGGTCGGGAAGCACGTTATTCACGACACTCATGAGCATGGATGGCTCTCCATGCAGCAGATCATCAAATATTCAAGCAACATAGGCGCCGTCAAATTCAGCGCAATTACAGGACCGAAGTCTCTGTACAAGACCCTGCGTGATTTTGGTTTCGGCGCAAAGACCGAAATAGACTGCCCCGGTGAAACTGCAGGCATTCTGGCCCCTTACAAGCAATGGACAAAGATTGATACTGGAACCATATCCTTTGGCCAAGGAATTTCGGTTTCCGCTCTTCAGCTTATCTCAGCCACATCCGCCATTGCCAATAAAGGACTTCTCATGAAGCCTTATATTGTCCAGGCCATTACCGACCAAAATGGACAGCTGATAAAAAGCTTCGGCCCCCGGAAAGTGAAAAGGGTCATTTCGGAAAAAACCGCCAGGACGTTAGCCATGATTATGAAAACAGTTATTACCGAAGGCGGTACCGGGGTCAATGCAGCACTCGAGGGGTCCTCCGTCTGCGGTAAAACAGGAACTGCTCAGAAAATCGGCGAACAAGGGAAGTATGCCGAAGGGAAATACGTATCGTCTTTTATCGGATTCTTGCCTGAAAAAATGCCGAAAGTAGTAATTTTGGTAGTGATTGACGAACCTAAAAAACAACATTACGGGAGCATCGTTGCTGCCCCGGTATTCAAAAAGATTGCCCGCAACACCCTTAATTATATGAACATACGTCCTAAAAGCAAAACCGGTAAATTAATTGTCTCTTTAAAGAACGAAACAAGAGGATGAAACTTTCGAGTTTATTGAAAACGGTTACGCCTGTGAGCTTTTACGGAACCGGTCTGAATACCGGCCAGTTTTCACCGACATCGGACCCTGAAATAGGTTCCGTCCATTACAGAGCCCAGGATGTTAAGCCGGGGGGATTGTTTGTCGCGATAAAGGGCTTTGCCGCAGATGGTCATGACTTTATTGATGAAGCGCTGGCAAGGGGTGCATCCGCAATTGTTACCCAGAAACCCGTCGTAAAAAAATCGATAATCATAGAAGTTAAAAACACCAGAAAGGCCCTTGCGGCAATATCAGATCAGTTTTATTCAAGCCCGTCGGAGAAAATGCATTTAATCGGAATAACCGGTACCAACGGTAAAACAACCACTGCGTTTTTAGTCGAGCATCTACTTTCAGAGGCCGGCATTAAGGTTGGTGTCATTGGAACACTAAATTATCGATATTCCGGTAAAACGTTTCAAAACCCCATGACAACGCCGGAATCTTACGATCTGCAGAAAATCCTGGCTGAAATGCTCAAAAGCGGCATCACCCATGTGGTTATGGAAGTTTCTTCGCACGCCATCGACCTTGACAGAATTTGCAATTGCAAATTCAATCTCCTGGTTTTTACCAATCTGACCCAGGACCACCTGGATTATCACGGAGATATGAGTTCATATTGGTCCTGTAAAAAAAGACTTTTCACACAACTACCCGATTACGGATCAGCAAAAAACGGAGTTTCGGCGGTAATAAATCACAATGATGAAAAGGGAAAGGAGCTTATAAAGCTGCTTGAAAAAAGCATTGGAAAACCGTCAGTGCTTTCAGTGGGCTTCTCCAACGGCGACAGTATATGGGCCAAAGACATAACGCACGATCTGACCGGAATCACCGGTAACATTGTCACACCGGCCGGCTCTTTTGGATTTAAATCACCCCTTGTGGGAAAACATAACCTGGAAAATATCCTCTGCGCTGCAGGAGTCGGTGTTGTGCTCAATCTTACGTTAGATGCCATTAAAAAGGGCATTCAAGCGGTTTCCGCAGTACCCGGTCGTCTTGAATCAATCCCCAATAATATGAGTCGATTTGTATATGTTGATTACGCTCATACCCCGGATGCCCTAACAAATGTAATGTCCGCGCTAAAATTTTCGGCCACGGGCAGAATAATCTGTGTATTCGGATGCGGCGGGAACCGGGACAAAACCAAACGGCCCTTAATGGGACAAACCGCAACAAGACTCTGTGATCTTACAGTAATCACATCGGACAATCCCAGAACAGAGCCGCCCATGGCAATTATTGAACAAATCGTCCAGGGTGCAAAGAAAACGATTTCCAACGTTTATACGCCGGCCGATCTGTCAAGCGGTTTCCGGAAAAAAGGATATGTTGTGGAACCGGACCGCAAAAAGGCCATAGCACTTGCGATTACGGCATCCCGGGCTTACGATATCGTTTTAATTGCCGGCAAGGGAAATGAAACGTATCAGATCATAGGAAACAATACCATCAGTTTTGATGACAGGATTGAAGCAAAAACAGCACTTTCCAAGCTGGAAATTCAAAGTGCAGAGCTCAACTCGTATGATCATCCCAAACCCGAAATCCGAAACCCGGAACCCGAAACCCGAAATCCCATCCCCTGGACCACTGCTGAAATTCTTGAGGCCACGGAAGGAGACCTTTTATCAGGCGATCTTAAACACTTCTTTTCGGGCATCTCAATCGATTCGCGCGGCATATCAGTGGATGAACTCTTTGTTGCCATTAAGGGAGATACTCATGACGGTCATAGTTTTACCGGCGACGTAATTGAACACGGAGTCAGCGGCCTTTTGATAGACAAGACCAAGACCCATATGCTGCCCGGCAAAGAATCTACGGAAAATGACATTGTGTGTGTAACAGTAAACGACACCATCAGAGCGTTGGGTGATCTTGCCGCTTTTAATAGAAAACGCTCAAATTCGGCAGTGGTTGCCATAACCGGATCAAACGGTAAAACCAGCACACGCAAAATGACGGCAGGGGTGGTTTCCAGACGATTTTCTACACTATCTACTTACGGAAATTTAAATAATCACATCGGGCTTCCCCTTACCCTGCTGAATCTCAACCTTGACCATAGATGGGCTGTGCTGGAACTCGGCATGAACAATCCCGGAGAAATAAAACGCCTCGGAGAAATCTGTTCTCCGGATATCGGCGTTATTACAAACATCGGTCCTGCACATCTTGAAGGGCTGGGATCTCTGGATGCGGTTATGCGAGCCAAAGGAGAACTTTTAGAGAAAATCAAGCCAGATGGAACAGCAGTTTTGAATGCAGATGACCCGAGACTTTTACAACTGGCCCAATTCACCTCCAGGAAGATTCTATTTTTCGGAAGTTCAAAAAACGCCCGGATAAGAGCTCTTTCGGTAAAAGGAACAGAAACCGGCCTGTCTTTTGTCCTGGCACTGCCTGAAGAAAACATTACCGTGGATTTAAAAACTCCTGCCGTTTTCATGATTTCAAACGCGCTTGCGGCTGCGGCCGTTGGATATCTGTTGGGTTTAACCGCCGGGGAAATAAAAGATGGCCTTGAAGATTTTAAACCAGTTACGGGAAGGATGAACATTCTTAAAACCGGCAGGGGAATAACTATTATTGACGACACCTATAATGCCAATCCGGATTCAATGAAAGCAGCCATAAATACGCTTAGATCATTGAAGGGAAATAACACGGGGATTCTGGTTGCCGGCGATATGCTTGAACTTGGAGAGCATGCAGAATCCATGCACCGAGATATCGGCCGGATAGCCGCTGGATCAGACATCGCCAAACTTTATATTACCGGTGAGTTCGGTCGAACCGTGGCCGCCGGCGCAATGGATAACGATATGAATACCCGTAATATTTTTACCGGCACGAAGGAAGAGATTCTGAAAGAAATAAAAGACTGCCTGGGTCCAGGCAACTGGGTCCTTGTGAAGGGATCTAGAGGAATGGCCATGGAAACGATAGTCCAAAGTCTATTGGACTGGGCCAACGAGTAAACGTCTCGGAAACTTTACGATATATCGAAATTAATAGTATTTTCCCAGTGCCCAATATTCCAACTTTCTAACTATGAACGAAACGGCCTAATTTATATGATTTATCATCTACTATATCCGCTTCACACTTCGTTATCGGTGTTTAATGTATTTCGGTATATTACCTTCCGGACGATCTATGCCAGTCTGACGGCTTTTTTAATCTGTTTTATTTTGGGACCTTGGGTTATTCGAAAACTGAGCTATTTGCAGATCGGACAGTATATACAAGAAGACGGTCCGCAAACCCACCACAAGAAGGCCGGCACGCCGACCATGGGCGGAACGTTGATCCTTTTGTCCATCATCGTTTCCACACTGTTATGGACCAATTTGACCAATTATTACGTCTGGATCGTCCTTTTGGTCACTCTCGGTTTCGGATGTATCGGTTTCATTGACGACTATCTTATGCAAATCAAAAAACGCAATAAGGGATTAAGTGTTCGAAACAAATTTCTTTTACAGTCGATTTTAGCGATTGTGACAGGGATCCTCATTTGCTCATACGCGGGCTTTTCCACCCGGCTAACCATTCCGTTTTTTAAAAATATTTCACCGGATCTCGGAAAAGGATACATCCTGTTTGCCGCCCTTGTCATCATCGCCACATCAAATGCGGTGAATATAACGGATGGCCTTGACGGTCTTGCCATCGGACCTTTTATCATCGCTTCAGCCACATATATGATTTTTGCTTATGTGACCGGACATTTCAAAATCGCCAATTACCTGCAGCTCAGATACGTTGCCGGAAGCGGTGAAATAGCCATTTTCTGCGGTGCTATGGCCGGATCAGGTCTGGGTTTTCTGTGGTTCAATTCATACCCTGCACAAATTTTCATGGGCGATGTGGGCTCTCTTGCCCTGGGAGGGGCAATCGGCACCGTGGCGATCATCATCAAACAGGAAATACTGCTCATTCTGGTCGGCGGGCTCTTTGTCATCGAAACACTATCCGTAATTTTTCAGGTTGGCTTCTTCAAAATAACCAACGGTCGCAGGATTTTCAGAATGGCCCCGCTTCACCATCATTTTGAACTAAAAGGATGGCCTGAACCCAAGGTTATTGTACGGTTCTGGATCATTGCAATCGCGCTGGCACTGCTTGCAATGAGTACGCTGAAACTTAGATAAGACATAAAAAGACACAAAGGATAAATTTATTAAACTTTCTTGGTGTCTTGGCGGCAATGAAAAAAAGTTTTATCACATGGATCTGAATCATAAAAATATTCTCATCGTGGGTCTCGGTATGTCAGGGATTGCAGCGGCACGGTTCGCCAAAAAAAAAGGCGCCTCCGTCACTGTAACGGATATGGCCGGTGAAAAAGAGCTGGGCGTTTATGCCGCCATGGCGCATAAACTGGATGTCATCATGGAACTCGGGAAGCACGATATTAAAACCTTTGAACGCGCTGACCTTATCGTCATAAGCCCCGGCGTTCCCCATACAATCCCGCCGATACAGAAGGCCATAGCAAAAGGTGTTCCCATAGTAGGAGAATTCGAACTTGCTGCAAGATATATCCGGGAACCTGTCATTGCCGTATCCGGCACCAACGGCAAGACCACGACAACCACGCTTTTGGGCACCATGCTTGAAAATTCGGGCTTTAAGGTCTTCGTCGGCGGCAATATCGGCAATCCACTGATTGATTATGCAGACAAAAAAGGAACAGCAGATGTTGTCGTGGCTGAAGTCAGCAGCTTCCAGCTTGATACCATGGATACATTCCGGCCGCGAGTGGGGGTTCTGCTAAATATCACTGACGATCATCTGGACCGATATCCGGATGTTAAGTCCTATGCCCGCTCAAAAGGTCGGCTTTTTGAAAATCAGCAACAAAGCGACTGCGCAGTTTTAAACGGGTCTGATCCGATCATCAGTTCGATAACCAAAGACCTTCACGCCCGAAAACTTTTCTTCTGTCATCAGGAGAATTCTCAGGTTAAAGACAGGGCAACTGCGCTCATCAGCCGGGGGGATCCGTCAGCTCAAGCCAACATAACAATTCGCATGAAAGAACACCAAAAAATATCCCTCCACCTTTCCGCAACAAACTTTCCGGGCCGGCACAATCTTGAAAATGCTGCCGCGGCATCATTGGCAGCCGTTGCCGTTGGCGGCACCCCGGAAGGAGTGCAATCAGCCCTGAACGATTTTAAGGGGCTACCCCATCGAATAGAATATATCGCAACCATAGACGATGTGCGTTTTTTCGACGATTCAAAGGCAACAAATGTTGATGCGGTAATAAGAGCGCTTGAAACCTTCGGAGAACCCATTGTTCTTATCATGGGCGGCCGGGATAAGGGAGCAGATTTCAGCAAACTTTTGGAACCGATTCGACAACACATTAAAAAACTGATCCTCATGGGAGAAGCGAAGCATAAAATAAAATCTGTTCTTGAGGACGCTTGCAGGGAAAGTGCAAAAACCGCATCTACAATGGAAGACGCGGTAATTTCGGCATATCATGCGGCATCGCCCGGTGATATTGTGCTGTTGTCTCCGGCCTGTTCAAGCTTTGACATGTATAGCAGTTATGCTGAACGCGGAGAAGATTTTCGTCGGGTCATAGGCAATCTTAAAGAAATCAAAAGAAAAAAAGCATGACCAAAAATGATCAAAATAGCCTGAAGGTTGGCGGACATTCTTTCTATTACGATGTCAGGCTGTTGTTCCCGGTTCTTTTCCTGGTGGGGATAGGGATTGTAATGGTCTATAGCGCAAGTTCCGCCCTGGCCTTTAAAAAATTTGGAACCGAGTATTATTTCTTAAAAAAACAATTGCTTTTCGCTCTATTAGGGATCGTCGCTCTAATAATTTGCAGCCGTTTCCCCTACCGGTTTTTTCGCTCTTTAACATACCCCCTCCTTATCCTGGCTCTGCTTTTTCTTGCGTTAATCCTGGTTACCGAACTCGGATATTCGGCGGGAGGGGCAAAACGGTGGTTCCATCTGGGGAGTTTTTCATTTCAACCCTCTGAATTTGCCCGTTTTGCTCTGATAATCTATCTTGCTTATTCCATGAACAAAAAAAAGGAGGTGCTTAAGAGTTTTTATGTGGGTTTTTTGCCGCATATTATGATCCTTTGCATGTTCACCGTTCTGATTATTTTTCAGCCGGACTTCGGCTCAGTGGTTATTCTTGGAGTTCTTACATGGATTATGCTTTTTGTGGGTGGAGTTCGCCTTTCGTATCTAATAACTTCATTGGTTTTGATAATCCCCGCCGCATATTTTTTTATGATCAGTGCTGATTATCGCTTAAAACGGATCACGACCTTCCTGGATCCGTGGCAGCATTCCGCAAACGACGGCTACCAGATTGTACATTCCCTCATGGCTTTTGGCACCGGTGGCATATGGGGAACAGGTATCGGCAACGGTTATCAAAAGCTGTTTTACCTTCCTGAACCCCATACCGATTTTATCTTTTCGGTAATCGGGGAGGAACTCGGCCTTTGGGGGGTCTTGATTATTTTGGGTTTTTATATACTGATTTTCTGGAGGGGGATCTGTATTGCCGGAAATTGCGGGGATTCTTTCGGATCGTTCGTAGCAATCGGGCTGACAACGGCAATTGGCCTTCAGGTTTGCATTAACATGGGAGTTGCCCTTGGACTCATGCCGACCAAGGGACTTACCCTACCATTTTTGAGTTACGGCGGCACGTCCCTGTTATTAAATATGGCATACATCGGAATACTGATGAATATCGGAACAGCTCAGAAAGTGCTTAAAAAGCCTAAAGTTTCCAAAAGCTAAACCGTGATGAACTCTTTCTTTTACCAAGTCATCACAGGTTAAAGTGGGTTAAAATTATAAACGACAAAAAACAATTATGGTGCAGAACGACAAAAAAGGAGACATAGCAAGAGACGTTCGTTCATTTCAGAAGTCTTTGGACCCCGTGCGCATTGTCATCGCCGGCGGAGGAACCGGCGGCCATCTTTTTCCGGGCATTGCCCTGGCTCAAGAATTTACGGGCAGAAATCCGAACAACAGACTCTTATTCGTCGGTACGGGAAAGCCCTTTGAAACCGAAGCGTTATCAAAAGCTGGTTTTGCCCATAGACGTATTACATCAGAAGGAATCAAGGGACGGGGATTTTGGAACCAGACCAAGTCTATCCTGAAAATACCCAAGGGGATATTTGAATCTGTCATGATCCTGAAAGAGTTCAGGCCGGATCTGGTCATTGGTGTGGGGGGATATTCTGCAGGTCCTTTGGTTGCCGGAGCATGGCTCTTGGGCGTCAAAATAGTTCTTCATGAGCAGAATATTCTGCCGGGAATTACAAACCGGATTTTATCCCGACTTGCCGACCGGATATATGTTTCGTTTGATGATATTCCAACCGGTTTTAATCCCAAAAAAGTTCTTTATACCGGAAATCCTGTGCGCAGAGAAATCCTGCAATTTGCAAGGCCTCAAAAAGTCGAAGAAATTGAAGATTCAACGCAACATCGGCATTTTGTAGTCCTGATATTGGGGGGAAGTCAGGGAGCACACAGCATAAACATGGCTCTTTTGGATGCCATAGATAAGATCAAAGATAAAGACAAATTTTTCTTTATACATCAGACCGGACGCAACGATGAAACAAGAGTGAGAAATGCATACGAGCTGTATGGCGTGTCCTGCAGTGTTCAGGCGTTTTTCAATGATATGGCCCGGCAATATCAAAAAGCCGACCTTGTCATATGCCGGGCAGGAGCAACAACAGTGGCAGAAATCAAAACTGTTGGAAAGGGTGCTATTTTTATACCGTTTCCTTTTGCTGCGGATAATCACCAGGTATTAAACGCCCGTTCGCTGGAAAAAGCCGGTGCTGCCGAAATGATCCTTGAAAAGAATCTCAGCGGCAAGGCTCTTGCCGAACGAATTAATTTTTACGCCTCGAGTCCGGATACGCTTCGTCAGATGGCATTACAGATAAAAAACCTGTCTCGTCCGGATGCGGCGGCAATAATTGTTGATGACTGCTACAAATTGGTTCGATTCGCTCACAATTGGAATAATAACGTAACGGAATGATTATATAAACTAATGGCTATTAAAATAAATGTTTCTTAAGAAATACCATATCCATTTTGTCGGAATCGGCGGTATCGGGATGAGCGGAATTGCAGAACTCCTCCTCAATATCGGCTACAAGGTGTCGGGATCCGACAGCAGTAGCTCGGACATTACCCGGCGACTGGAACGCCTTGGAGGAATTATATTTAAAGGACATTCCGCTGAACAAATCCGCGGGGCGGATGTTGTGGTCACGTCATCAGCCATCGGCCCCGGAAACCCGGAGGTTGTGGCCGCCGGTCAGGGGTCAATCCCGGTAATACCCAGAGCCGAAATGCTTGCCGAGCTCATGCGTTTGAAGTACAGCGTAGCCATTGCAGGCGCCCACGGCAAAACTTCAACCACATCAATCATCGCTTCCGTACTGGGCAAAGGCGGGCTTGATCCTACAGTGGTTATCGGCGGAAAACTTAAAAGTATAGATTCCAATGCACTCCTTGGAGAAGGAGACTATATCGTGGCTGAAGCCGATGAAAGTGACGGTTCTTTTCTAAAAATTTCTCCGACCATAGCAGTAGTAACCAACATAGATCGCGAGCATCTCGATTTTTACCGGGATTTGGACGCCATCAAAGAAGTTTTTTTAAGCTTTATCGACAAAATACCCTTTTATGGTCTGGCGGTCCTTTGTCTGGACAATGAGCCAGTCCAGGATATTATCCCGAGCATCCAAAAACGTTTTACAACTTATGGAATGACGACTCAGGCCGATTTTCAGGCCAAAGACGTGGTTTTCGAGGGCCTGAAAAGCAGGTTTCACGTCTATCATCTTGGAACAAAGCTCGGAGAAATCCTTTTGAATCTTCCGGGCGTCCATAATGTTTATAACTCTTTGGCAAGCGTTGCAGTGGGAATGGAGCTTGATATTTCATTTGATATTATAAAATCAGCCCTGCAAACCGTGGAGGGCGTTCAGCGCAGACTCGAAATCAAAGGAGAAAAAAAAGGGGTCACCGTTGTAGACGACTATGGTCATCATCCTACGGAAATCAAAACCACGCTGCAAGCGGTCAGGGAAAGCTGGCCCCACAGGCGGGTGGTGGTGGTGTTTCAACCCCACCGCTATACCAGAACCCAGGCACTCTTTGATGACTTCACCCGTTCATTTTATCAGTCGGACCTCCTGATGGTGCTTCCCATATATGCGGCCGGAGAAGAAAAGATAAAGGGAGTAGAAGGCCATGCGCTGTTTGAAGGAATTCGGAGTCATGGCCACAAAGGAATCGTTTATCTACAGGATTTCGAAACAGCGGTTTCACATCTGAAAAAAATTTTGAACCCGGAAGATATTCTTTTAACCCTGGGAGCAGGAGATGTTTGGAAAGTCGGGGAAATGGTGCTGAAAGAGTTGTAGAAATTCCGAAACGTAAATTCAGATTCAACATATTTTAATAAGGAATCCACACCTTGAGGGCATATAAAAGATGAACGTCCAACATCGAACATCGAATAATGCATTCTACCATTTATAATAATGACAACGCCAAGCGCTTTCCACGTTGGACGTTCGATGTTCGATGTTCAGTCTGTTCGATGTTCGATGTTCAAATTGTTGAGTTTGAGATAACGGCTAAACCTTCATATCACGTTGAAATTACGTATACAGGCCAGGAGTGCTGAAATTATGGCTTTGGATTCTGATTCAATAAAATGGCTTAAAAGCCGTTTCGGCAGCACCGTCAAATTTGACGAGCCCATGTCAAAACATACATCGTTGCGTGTGGGCGGCCCGGCCCAAGCTTTTGTTGCTCCGGAAAACATTGAGGACTTAAAAACCCTTGTAACATGGTCATGTCACAGAGAAATCCCTTATCTCATAGTGGGCGACGGCACAAATCTGCTGGTCAAAGACAGCGGCATAACCGGAGTTGTGATCGTGTTGACACAGTGTCTGACTGCCATTTCTCAAACAAACCGGA